>CAXNGP010000028.1:0-11705 GCA_964201845.1 Pirellulales bacterium | reverse complement strand
CGCCTCGCTCCCGGTGGTCGGCGGGCGGGGCTCACGCGTTAGGCTGGGGCGGCGGGCACGGTTCCCCTTAGGTGAGCGGTCGCGAGCCACCAGTTCCCCGGGATCGCTTCGATGACCTCCCGCCAGCCCGTCCGCGTGGTCGCCGCGCGGCCGGAACACGACACGGTGCTTTACGACGGGCAGTGCCGGTTTTGTCGCGGCCAGATTGCGATGCTGCGGCGGTTCGACCCGACGGGCCGGATGCGGTTCCTGTCGTTGCACGATCCGATCGTGGCGGCCGACTATCCGGAGCTGGATCCCGACGACCTCGGTCGCGAGATGCACGTGATCGACACCTCGGGCCGCTCCCGCGCGGGGGCCGAGGCGGTGCGGTATCTTTCGCGCCGGCTCCCGCTGCTCTGGCCGTTGGCCGTGCCGCTGCACGTGCCGGGCAGCCTGCCCCTGTGGCGGTGGCTGTATGGAGTCGTGGCCCGCAACCGCTACCGGATCGCAGGCCGCTGCGATGACGGCACCTGTCGCGTGCCCTGAGGCGCCGGCCTCTGCGGGACAACCGCCCGACGCCACGCGGGCAGTGAGGGGCGCGGAAGATCGACTCAGGCGTCGCCGGTTTCGGCGTCGTCCACGCGGCCGTCGAGCTCCTTGAGCAGCCGGGTCATCGTGTTGGCGTGGACACCGAGCAGCTTGGCCGCGTTGGCCTTGTGGCCACGGGTCACTTCCAGGGCCTCACGGATCGCCCGCTCGCGCAACTTGGCCAGATCGAGGCAGGGCAGCCGACCATTGCCGGCGGCCCGGGCGGCAGCCTTGGCCGGCAGCTTCGGCTCCTCCTGGAGCACGTAGGCCTGCTCGAGGCAGTGCTCGAGCTGGCGGATGTTGCCCGGCCAGTCGAAGCTGCAGAACTCCGCGAGCTGCTCGGACGTGGGCTCCCACACCGGCAGGCCGTAGCGGTCGGCGAACCGCTGCGAGAAGAACTCCACGAAGGCGGGGATGTCCTCGGGCCGCTCACGCAGCGAAGGCACCCGCAGTTCGATCATGTTGAGGCGGTAGTAGAGATCCTCGCGGAACGCGCCCTTCTCGACTTCCTGCTCGAGGTCGCGGTTGGTGGCGGCCACCACCTGCACGTTGATCGGCACGGGCTCGGACGCACCCACCGGCAACACCTCGCGCTGCTGCAGCACGCGGAGCAGCTTGGGCTGGAGTTCCGGCGGCATCTCCCCGATCTCGTCGAGGAACACCACGCCCCCCTCGGCGGCGCGGAAGATGCCGAGCGACCTGCCAGCGGCACCGGTGAACGCACCCTTCTCGTGACCGAAGAGCTGGCTTTCGGCGAGCGACGCCGTGAGCGCCGCGCAGTTCACCGGCACGAACGCCTTGTTCCGCCGCGGACCGCTGCGGTGCAGGAGCCGGGCCCAGAGTTCCTTGCCCGTTCCGGTCTCGCCCGAAACCAGGACCGTGCACTCCACCGCTGCGGCCCGCTCGATCGACTTCGCGATCCGCCGCATCTGCGGATTCGATCCGAGCACCCAGTTGGTCGCGAACGCCGGTTCGGAGACACACGTCGCCGTGTCCGCGGCCTCGACGATCGCCGGATTGAGCGAACCCCCCCGCGGATTGCGGCAGGCAGCGTCAGCCATGCGGAAGCTGGAGGGACGGATCGACATGCAGCAAAACCTTGTACGCGGAGCGTGAAGCCTCGGCTGGATCGCCCCGATTCGTCCTTGCCCACTCGACCCCTCAAGTATCGCGGGTGTCCGTGGCGAAAGCAACAGAACGGCGCGGCCCAAAAATCACAATTTCGCAATCGCCCGAAAGGCGGTTTCGGCCGGGAAATTCGCCGTTTCAGCCGGGCGGTGTCACCGGTCAGCGGCCGCCGGCCGGGGCCGGGGGGTCGCCCGCGGCAAAAAACAGGAGGTGCTGCCAGGGGAGCCGGTCGAACTCCCGGGCCAGCCGGAACCCCGCCGGCTCGAGTTCGGCCCGCACCTGGGCCTTCGTCATCTTGTGCAGGGGCTTGATGGGGACGGCCGGGTCCTCGCCGCGAAACTCGGCCAGCACCAGTTGCCCCTTCGCCGACAGGCTCTCGCGAATCCGGGCCAGCATCAGTTCCGGGTGCGAGAACTCGTGATACACGTCGATGCACAGCACGAGGTCCACCTTCCCCGCGGGCAGCCGCGGATCGGCGACGGTGCCGAGGATCGGGCGGATGTTGTCGAGGCCTTCCTCGGCGGCCCGCCGGGACAGCATCCGGAGCATCTCGGGCTGGATGTCGACGGCGTAGACGAGCCCGTCGGGGCCGACGCGGCGGGCGAGTTCGAGCGTGTAGAAACCGTTCCCGCAGCCCAGGTCGCAGATTCGCTGGCCCTTTTTGACCTCGAGCGCCTCCAGCAGGAGCCGGCAGTCCTCCTCCCGCTGGCGGCTCTCGCGGACGAGCCAGGGCGCGCCCGTGTAGTGCATCGTCTGGGCGATCTCACGGCCGAGATGATGGGTCGCCGCGGGCGGGATGACCGCGTCGGCGTCGACGTCCATGTCGATCGGCAGCGGCTGGGGCCTCGCCGGCCGCTTGGCCGCCGTCGGCTCGGCGGCCTCACGTGGCCCGGCCGCCTGCGCGGGCTCGGCGACGGCGGTGTCATCTGCGAATGCACCGCCGGCCAAGAGCGAGGCAGCGAGAAACGCGGAGGCCGTAGGGCGAAACCACATACCTGGCAGTATACGGTCAGGCGGCGCAGCGGGCTGAATCGAGGGCGGCCTCACCGCCGGCGTCACACACGCTGGCGATCGTGATTCCGTGGGCGATCGCGAACTCGGCCAACCGGTCGCGGTCGACGAGGATCGTGCGGCCGGCCTCGATCGCCAGCACCCTGGCGCCAACTGCCGCCAGTGATTCGAGGGTGCCGATCCCGATCGTCGGCATGTCGAACCGCAGGTCCTGCTGGGGTTTGGCGACCTTGACCATCGTCATGCCCCCGGTGGGGCAGAGCTGGCCGGCCCGGCGAATGCACGCATCGGTGCCCTCGATCGCCTCGAGCGCGAGGGGCGCCCGGTTCTTGACGACCACCGTCTGGCCGATGTCGAGGCGGCCGAGTTCCTTCGCCAGCCGCCAGCCGAAGGCGACGTCGGCCTCGAGTCTGGAGGACAGCGGTTGTCCGGCCAGCAGGCCCTCCTCGGCCAGCAGTTCGGGCGCGAAGTCGGTGGCCGGGCAGATTCTCACGCCGCGGGAGTCGAAGGCCGAGGCGATCGCGCCGAGCAGCGAGTCGTCGCGGTTGTCGCAGCGGCGGCTCACGAAGTGGGGCCAGAAGGTCTTGATGCCCGTCCAGTCGGGGAGGTGGCGGAGCCAGGCGTGCCTGGTGAACAGCTTCGACTTGTGGATCTTGCCGGCCATCGTGGCCCGGCGGACGCCATGCCGCCGGAAAAACTCGACGGCGGTGCCGATCTCGGCCACGCCCACCGCGCCCGGCACATCGGCCAGCGGCTCGAGCGCCGCGTCGGCATGGTCGCGGATCGCGAGGATGGCGGTGCGTCCGCCCCGGCGGCGGATCGCCTCGGCGACCGCGACGGGGTAGCGGCCCCAGCCGGCGAGGATGCCGATCAGCTCGCCGGCGAGGCTCGGGGCGGGTGTGATCTCGCGTCGAACGTCCATGGCAGGATGTGGTCAGGCGGCTTCGGCGGTCGGGCGATCCCCGGCAGCCGGACGCTCACCCGGCGTGGCCCGCTCCAGGGCGTCGAGCCGGATGGCGAGCTGCTTGAGATCCTTGCGCATCTCGGGCAGCTTCGAGATCGTCGCCAGTTGAAGCTTGCGGTCGCGGAGGTCGATGGCCGGCTCGCCGAGCACGGTCCGGCCCGCCTCGATGTCCGAGGAGACGCCCGAGCGGGCCCCGAGCACGGCCTTGTCGCCGATGTGGACGTGGTCGCGGACGCCCACCTGCCCGGCCATCACCACCCAGTCGCCGGTCGAGGTGCTGCCCGCCACGCCCACCTGCGAGCAGATCATGTTGTGCCGGCCGAGCCGGCAGTTGTGGGCGATCATCACGAGGTTGTCGAGCTTCGTGCCGGCGCCGATCACGGTCGGCCCGTAGGTGCCGCGGTCGATCGTGGTGCAGGCCCCGACCTCGACGTCGTCGCCGAGCTCCACCCAGCCGAGCTGCGCGGAGATCACGTAGCGGCCGCCAGTGACCTTGTAGCCGAAGCCGTGGGCGCCGAGCACCGCGCCGGCATGCACGACGCACCGCTCGCCCACGACGGTGTTCTCGTACAACACCGCGTTGGGGAAGATCGTCGTGCCGGCGCCGACGCGGCAGCCGGCCATCAGCCTGGCGCCCGAGTGGATGGTGACGCCCGGGCCGAGTTCGCAGTCGGCGCCGACCGTGGCGAAGGGATGGATCTCGACGTCGGCCGCTAGCCGCGCCGACGGATCGAGGGCGGCCTGCGGGCTCACGCCCGAGCGGGGAGCGACCCGCGGCGGACGGAAGCGGCTGATCGCCGCGGTGAAGGCGGCGTGGACGTCGGCCACCTCGATCGTGGGCCGGTCGAGCCGTCCGGAGCCGGCCGGCACGATCGCAGCCGCGGCGGCCGACTTCGCCAGCAGGTGGAGTTTGTCGGGGGAGTCGACGAGCGTGATGTCAGCGGGCGTCGCGGTCTCGAGCGTGGCGGCGTCCGCGAGCGGCAGGCTCGCCTCGCCCCCCACCACGGATCCGCCGACGACCGTCGCAAGATCTCCGAGCGTGACCGCCATGACTATGCCTCCCTGTGGGTCGCCGGGGGTTTCCGGCGGGGCGGGGAGACTAGGGAAGCGCCCCGGCCGCGGCAAGGGGAAATCGTGCGGCGGGAAGCGTCGCCGGCGCTGCCCCGGCCGTCAGCGCCCGAGGCCGAGCATGGCCTGGCCGAGGCCCGCGCCGATCAGCCAGTAGGTCTCGGCGTTGCGGTTCCAGTGGTAGGCCTGATTGGCCGGCGACGCTTCGGCCGGCCGCCAGAACTCCCGCGTGGGCACGAAGCCGACCGTGCCCGCGAACTCGGGCAGCGTCGCCACCGACGCCTGGGCCTTCATCAGCGACAGCGCGCGGGGATGATTTTCCGTGGGGCCGCTCATGCCCGTCTCGGCGATCACGAAAGGCAGGCCGGGCGCCTCCAGGTCGCGGCGGATGTCCCGGATGAAATGCGCCATGGTGGCCGCATACTCCGCGTTGAACCGGTCGTTGATCCGGTCGTTCCAGCCCTGGTGCCAGGCGAAGCCCGCCAGCACGTGGCCCCGAATCTTGCCGTCCGGCACGAGTTCGCCGGCCGCGAGCTTCGCGCGGGCCCGCTTCACGAGCGCCAGCGTCTCGCGGTAATAGCGACCGAGAATCTCGGGGTTGGCGGCGATCTCCGCCTCCAGTTTTTCACCGAGTGGATACGCCGGCTTGCCGGCGCTGGGCGGCCGAAAATCGATCGCCAGGCTCTTGCCGCCCCAGGCGCACTTCACGAGCAGCACCGGCTCGTCGTGGGCGTCGCCCACGACCGTGCCGAAGCCGAGCTCGGGGCCGATCAGGTCCGGCCGGGCGCCGTAGCCGACGCCGAGTGTCCCGGACCGATCGAGATAGTCGATCCAGACGTCGTTCCTCTCGAGCCAGTTGCCGGAGGCGTCGCGCAGCCGGCCGAAGGTCGCCGCCGTGCCCGGATCGCCGGCGAGGAACGACAGGCTGCCCCGGCCGCCGTTGCGTTCGGGCCGGGACGCGACCTCGCCGTGACCTTCCATGTTCGACTGCCCGGCCAAGACATAGATGCGGACGGGCTTGGAGGCGGCGGCCGGCGCGGCGGGTGCGACGCCCCAGGCGGTCTCGAGGACCCGGAGCATCCGGGGATCGTGGGCCGCGAGTTGCTCGCGGTTGAACGGGAAGAAGTCGTTCCGCGAGAAGAAGGCCTCGGTTGTCTCGGCGAAATACTCCTTCTCATCGCTCATCGCGTAGGCCTGGCCGATCGAGTTGGGCCGCCCGCCGCCGTGACGCCGCTCGACCTTGTCGTAGAGCCCCGCCGCCCGGGCCCGCTCGAAGGCGTCCTTGATCGCCGGGTCGTCGAAGCCCAGCACACGGAAGTGGTAGGCGTGGGCCAGTTCATGGAGCGCGAAGTTCGGCATCCGGTCGCACTCCTCGGGGAAGATCCGGATGTTCGTGAACTCGATCGCGCGGGCCAACGCCGGGTCGCGGCCGTTGTTGCGGAGCCAGCCGGCGTCGGGATGGAACTCGGCCCGCGGTGGCACGCCCGGATACTCCGGCGAGAACCAGAGCGGCGTCTCCCGAAGCTTCGCCACGGCGGCCACTGGCACCACCCGCACGACCTCGGCGAGCTGCTGCTCGAGGAGCTTGACGGCCGTCGCGGTCGCCTCGGGGTCGGCTGCCACGAGCGGCTTGCTCAGATGGAGCGTCCAGCCGAGCACGTCCCGAGTCTCGTGGGTCGCCTCGGCCGCCGCCGGTTCGGCGGCCACGAGCGGCGGCCAGGCACCGCCCACGAGCGCCAGGAAAAGACCGATCACCACCAGCTGCGGGCGGCGGGATGACGGAGGCGGCATGGCAGTTGGTTCCTGGAGACGGGGGTCACGATCAGCGGCGGAAGATCAGCGGAAGACGGGCAGCGGCTGGCCGCGGGATTTCGAATAGGCCTCGACCGCTTCGTCGAACCGCTCGGCGAGCTGCCGGCGGGCGGCTTCGGCCTCCGCTTCGGCAGGGGGCTTGGCCGGCGGTTTGGCCTGCGGGTCGCGGCGGCGGCGGTCGCGGGGCAGCATGGCGGGTGCGCCGGGCTGTGCCCCCGGGTTCATCGCCACGAGCAGGTCGTGGTAGGCCACCATCCGGGTGATGTGCTCGTCGAGCAGCCGTGGCCTGTCGGCGGCCGCGGCCTGGAAATAGGCGTCGATCGCCTCCTGCCGGATCCGCTTCCACTCCTCGCCCGCAGCGCGGTAGGCGGATCCGATCTCGCGGCGGTCCAGCCGGTCGACGGTGCGGATCAGCTGGTCGATGCTCGAGCGACTGGGCCTGCCACCGCTTTCGAGGAGCTGCTTTTGGATGGCGATCACCTCGCCGAGCTTGTCCTCGCGGGGCCAGAGCAGCCAGATCCCGGCGGCCAGCGCGGCGACGAGCGCGAGCGCCGCCACCACGAGCCAGGGACGGACGCCGGCCTGGGTGCGGGGATCGGGGGCGTGGGGGCGGGGTCGCGACATGGCCTTGCCCGAGTCGTCAGGTGCCGTCGTCGCCGCCGTCGTCGATCACGGCGGTCGGATCCATCCCATCGCCGATCAGCGCGTACCGCAGCAGCACCTCGCGGTCGGTGTCGGTCGTGATCGGCTCGACGTGGGCGTCGAGGAACACGAACTGCACGACGTCGGCGTGGCGGCTGCCGAACTTGCGGGGGCTGCGATCGTCTGGAGCCGCGGCCAACCCCCGGTAGACATCGCGGAACAGCACGTCGGGGGTGTCGGAGGGAAACAGGGCCGTGTCTCCCTGCCACCGCTGGGTCATGTCGCCCCAGGAGGGGTCGGCCGGCGGGATATGCCGCTCGCCGATGACGAAGGTCTTGCTCATCCCGTCGCTGACGTGCCCGGGCTTGACCTTGGAGAAGGTGAAGATCGGTCCGGCCTTCTTGCCGTCGGGAATCCCGCTCTCGGAGGCGTACATGAACCAGCTGCCGGCGCTGGCGGCATAGTCGCCGCCGGCCGCGACGCCGAGCACCGGGGGCCGCTGGTTGTTGTTGTCGAAGTTGCGGTCGGCGGCGGGGCCGCGGCGGCTGGGGCAGTAATACCCGGCCACCGGGGTCCGCATCGCCTTGGCGTTGCGGGCGTCGTAGACGGTGACGTTGGGCACCCAGGCGTCGAAGATCGCCTGTTCCTCGAGATACGGCAGCAGGCGAAAGGTCCAGCCGTAGCCGTCCGGCTCGCGCGACAGCCGGCCGGTGGGGAAGATCTTGCGGCCCGACTCGTGCGCCATGATCGCCAGCCCGAGCTGCCGCAGATGGTTAGCGCACTGGATGCGGCGGGCGCTTTCGCGGGCGCTCTGCACGGCCGGCAAGAGGAGGCCGATCAGCGTGGCAATGATGGCGATCACCACCAACAACTCGACGAGGCTGAACCCCCGACGAGCGGATCGCGCCAGCGTGGTGCTGCTGGGTAACGGCGGCATAGCCCGCGCAGTCTACATGCCCGAAGCAACGGCTTCGAACGCCTTCCCCACCGGGGTGGGTGGGGGCCTGCGGCGGGCGGGCGCGACCCGTGGGCTGTCAGGCTTGCCTGGTCTTCAGGCTCGCCAGGCCCCCGTCCACGCCGAGTACCTGACCCGTGATCCAGTCCTGGGCGGGATCGAGCAGGAACAGGATCGCTCTGGCCACGTCCTCGGGCGTGCCGAGCCGGCCGAGCGGGTGCATGCCGATCGAGGCCTTTTCCGCGAGTTCGCTCGCCACGAGGCCCTGCGTGAGCGGCGTCTTGGTGAGGCCGGGGGCGACGGCATTGAACCGGATCCGCTGCCGTGCGTAGGTGGCAGCCGCCGAGAGCATCAGGCCCACGATGCCGGCCTTGGCCGCGGCGATCGCCTCGTGGTTGGCCAGGCCGATCCGCGCCGCCGCGCTCGACACGAGCACGACCGATCCCCCCGTGGTCTTCAGGAGCCGGCCCGCGGCCCGCACGCAGCCGAAGGCGGTCGTGAGGTTCGCGGCGAGCGTCGCCTGCCACTCGGCCGTGGTCGTGAGGTGGGCGGGCTTGAGCAGAAGCGATCCGGCACAGCAGGCGATGCCGGTGAGCCCGCCCAGGGCGTCGGCGGCCCGGTCGGCGCAGGCATCGACCGCGTCGGGATCGGACGCATCGACCGGAGCATGTGCCGCCCCGAGTTCAGCGGCGAGGGCCGACAGTTTGCCTGCGTCGCGGCCGGTCAGGAACACGCTCCCGCCGCCGGCCACGATGCTGCGGGCGAGCGCCGCACCGATCCCGCCGGCTCCGCCCACGATGAACACCCGCTGGGTCATCGGGCCAGCTCGCGGGCGAAGAGGAGCGTCTTCACAGCCAGTTTCCCACGGTCTGTTCGAGCTTCGCCTCGGCGGCGAGCTCCCGTAGCTTGTCCATGGCGCGGCCCTGGATCTGCCGGATCCGTTCCTTGCAGACGCCCATCTGGCTGCCGAGCTCGCGGAAGGTGCGCGGCGGCTTGCCGTCGAAACCGAACCGGGCCACCACGATCCGCCGCTCGCGGGGCTCGAGCTCGGCGAGGAAGCCCGCGAACAGGTCCTTGAGCATCGCGATTTGGTCGCTCGAGCAGTAGTCGTGAACCTGCTCGGCGGCAGCCCGATCCTTAAGCGCCTCGTCGTCGGCCACGAACCGCTTCCGCAGCTGCCGGCCGCGGTGCGAGAGCCGGTAGAAGTGTCGCTGGATGGCGTAGGTGGCGTAGGTGCTGAACCGGTTGCCGAGGGCGAAGTTGAACTTCTCCACCGCCCGCATCAGGGCCAGGTTGCCCTCGCTCACGAGTTCCTCGAACGCCCACGTGGCATCGACGAACTTCTTGGCTATCGAGACGACCAGCCGCAGATTGGCGGTGATCAGGATCGCCTTGACCGTCTCGGCCTCGGCGAGCAGCCCCTCGACCTGCTCGATCTGCCGGAGCGAGGCCCGCCGCCGGTCAAGCCGCCCGCGAACCGACGCGGCCCGGAACTTCAGCCAGTTCATCCGACGAAAGTAAAACTGCTCCTCTTCCTTCGCCAAAAGTCGGGTTTGGTAGAGGCTCGCGATATACGGCGTGATGCCGGCGCCGGTCGGAGGAGCCGCATCCGCACGCTCGAGCGGCACGGCGGCCGCGGCAGGCAGATCCGTGGCCAGCCGCTCGGCGTCGGCCTTCCGAAACTGCGTGCAGGGGATGAAGTCGATCGACCGCTGGAAGAGCGTTTCCCGGCGGGTTCGCAGTTCGGCCAGGCGAGCGGCGCGGGCCACCACGCTCCGCCGACTGGCCGAGGGGAGTGTGCCGCCGGCCTTCTTCCCGGACGAGCGGGGCGAGCGGGTTGCGGACTTCCGGGGACGGGCGATGGCGATCATGCGAAATCCTCGCGGGCTGGGGAGGAGTGGCCCGGGGGGGAAACCGCACGCGGGTCGCACCGCTAACCGGACCTGCCGGATTTCCGGCCGGGCCGGTTTTTTCGCAAGCGGCTGCGGCTTGCCGCCGGGGTCAGCGACCGCGGCGGCGGAGACGAGCCAGCGGGATGCCGGCGGCGGCCGCGAGGGCCGCCAGGGCGAGCGTCGAGGGTTCGGGCACGACCTCGAAATTATAGACGGCCGAACCGCTCACCTGGGTCGAGCCATTCAAGCCCGCGGCCTGGATGCCCACCTGGTAGAGGCCCGGTTGCGTGAAGAACAGCGTTCGATGGGCGTGGCCCGCGGCCGGCACGGCGAAGGAATCACCCACGAAGGTCGTGTCGCCGGCCTGCAGCACCCACTGCTGAACGTTCCCATTGTAGATGGCCATCGTGCCGCCCGGCGGGGCGGAGAACGAGGTGGGGGTGAACGTGACGTCACCGAACGACTCACCCGCGAACCCCTCCTCGGTGGCCCAGCCCAGAAACGGCGTGCCGTAGTGGTCGGCGTCGGCGCCGGTGGGGGAGAGCACCCAGAGATTCGAGCCCACCGGCACGCCCAGGGCGTTGTATTGCGAGCCCGTGAAGTTGTAGCCGTTGTTCGGGAGACCGGTCCAAAACCCCGTCGGGTCGTTGATGCGGCCGAGATTGGCGGTGGTCGGCACCCGGATCGTGATCGCGCCCGGCTCATACGCCTGGCCTGCGGGGTTCGTGATCGGAGTGCCATCGACGACGCCATCCTGCTCGACGTGAACCTCCATCTCGAAGTCGCCCGCGGTGGCGGGATCGTAGGCCACGCCAATGTCACCGTGGCCGAGCGTCCAAACCTCAGCCCGGGCCGACGCGGCGGCCACGGCGAGCGTGGCGGTCGACAGGGCGATGGCGGCGAGGCGGAGCGGGAGGCGCGGGATGGTGACGAAGCGGGCGATCATGACGAGTCTCTCCTGCAACGGGTCGGAGCGGCTCACGGCCGCAGGTGCAACACTGTTGCGTATCGTACTCGGCGTCGGAGCGTTGTGCAACTTGGTTGCAAAAATTATCGGGCCCGGATTCCGGCCCCGGGGCGTGCCCCGAGCCGGCCCTTGCGGGCCCGACGCAAGGCGAGCCAGCCTCCCCCCGCGGCGGCTGCGGCCAGGGCGATGCCCGAGGGTTCGGGGACGGGCGCAAAGGCCGTGTCGACCATCGTGGCCAGGCCGGTGGCGTAGTCGGTGACGGTGCCGCGGGAAAACGTCACCAGGAACGGCTCGGAGGTGGTGAAGCCGGTGCTGCCGGCACCCGGGCCGAGCGTCAGGACGACGCCGTACAGGCCCGCGGCGGCGTTGCTCGTGAGGGTGTAGTTCACGTGTTCGTGGAACGATCCGTTCGAGGGCACCGAGGTGATCACCGCCCCGGCCGCGCCACCGAGGTCGGTGCCGGTGACCGTGGCGGGCCGATTGCCCTGGTAATCGAGCGTCATCGTCGCGGCCGGCGTCGCCATCGCGGAGCCGTTCCAGTACAGGAGTTGCTTCACGAAGTCATAGCGGATGATCCCGCCGGCCGGGAACGTGCCGGAGGCACCGTCGAAGCCGGGCGCGGCCGTGGTGAACGGGGCCGTGGACGGCATGATGCCCTCGTCGAAGACGCGGCCGGCGTACGTCCCCGCCCACTCG
>CAXNGP010000027.1:0-12126 GCA_964201845.1 Pirellulales bacterium | reverse complement strand
AAAAGCCGGCCGGTAGCTCATACCATCCGCCATGCATCGTGAGAATGAACCGAGCCGGTCGGTCCCCGGCGGCGGGCACGACCTCGCGGATCCGCGGCCACTCCGTGTGCCAGCCGTGGTCGCCGGTGAAACTCGCGCAGGCGATCGGCAGCCGGAAGGTGTGCCAGGGATCACGGCCGGCCGCGGCGTCGGCGGCGCTGCGAACCAGGAGCAGGACGCTCTTTTCATCCCAGCCGACCGCCCACAGCGGGGCGTCGGGCGACGGGGGACCGAGGATCCCGCCGGGACCGGTGACGTCGGTGAACTGCCGACGGCGGACGAGCTTCCATTGGCTGCCGTCCCACTCGGCCAGCGCGCCGGCTTCGTCCTCGTTCGCCCGGGTGTTGGGCACCGCGTAGTCGAAGGGCTTGAACTTGTCGACCGTGCCGGAGGCATGCTCGCCGTTGTTGGCGACCACGAGCACGCCCTGCCCGGAATAGCCACCCTTGCCGTGCCACCCGGGGACGGCCCGGGCGAAGAGCCGCTTGGCCTGCCGCGACTCGAGGTCGAGTTCGTAGAGCAACCCCTCCATGTCGTAGACGAGGATCTTGCGGTCGGGCTCGGAGAGGCTCCGCGCGTGGGCCGTGAGCCGGCCCTCCATCTCGATCGGCGGGATGGCGTGCACCGCTCCGGCCTTGTCGATCAGGTAGGAGCCGAGGGCGAGCGTCTCGGTCTCGCGGTGGACGAGCCTGGCCGCGGGCGTGCCGCCCACGCTCTCGGGCCGCCGCGTGAGTGCGAGCGAGTCATCCACTTCGTAGAGGCCGTCGTCGCTGCCCAGCGGCAGGTGCGGCCCGTAGGTGATGAACCAGAGTTTGCCGGCCCAGGGCACGACCGCGCCGATGCCGCATTCGCCCTGGGAGTTCGAGACGGCGAGGTGCGGGTAGCGGCCGCCGAAGGAGACCGGCGGGGCCTGGTCGGCAGCGGTCGCCGCAACGGCGCAGAGCGAGGCGACCATGACGGAAACGCGGATCGAGGGCAGCACCGGAAGCCTCATGCAGGGAGTGGCGACGGTCAGAAGCCAGTCAGGGAAGCGGCTGGACGGCGACGGAAATCGTACCGTCGCGAGTGGCCAGGCTGCCGGGCGGCCCGTTGAGGCGGAGGAAGAGCGGTCCGTCGCAGGCGGCGGTCAGCTCCCCGCTGGCGCCGCTGGCGAGCACCTCGAACCGCGGCGGTCCGCCGTCCGTGGGCCGTTGCACCCATTGGGAGAAGAGGAGTCGGCCGGTCGGTCGCCCGCGATACCACGCGAGCGAGATGCCGTCGGCCTCGCTCTCGAGCGGCACGACGACGCTCGTGGCCGCGTCGGTCACCGTTCCCAGGCTGACGCGGCCGTTGGCGGTGAACGCGTAGCGGCGGCCCGCGGCGGCCGCGATGCCGGCGTTCTGCCAGCCGCGTGAGGCGTCGACCGGAATCGTGACCGGTCCGGTGAGCGGCGCGCCGGATGACCAGTCGATGGTCAT
The DNA here is from genome assembly GCA_964201845.1 of Pirellulales bacterium. Taxonomy (GTDB): domain Bacteria; phylum Planctomycetota; class Planctomycetia; order Pirellulales; family UBA1268; genus QWPN01. The sequence continues at coordinate 10,630 of CAXNGP010000027.1, read as the reverse complement.
GCGAGGAAAATCCCAGCCGTAGTCGATCTCGGCGGTGAAGGCGGCGTAATCGCGGGCCGCGCGGGCCGGATCCCAGCCCGGCAGCGAGGCGAGCCGGTCGTTGAAGTCGCGGCCGAGCGGGCCGCGCTCGAGGGTTGCGAAGCCGCGGGCGTAGGCCGGATGGTTCGCGAGCAGCGCCACGGCCGCCCAGCTGGAGGCATAGTCGGCGATCGTGCCGTGTTCGGCGACCGTCAGGCCGAGCACGTCGCCGAGGCTCGGCATGCGGCCCGTCGCGCACGAGTCGCGGAGCTTCTCGATCCGGCCGAGCTGCTCGACGTCGTCGGGCCGGGCAGGGATCGGCGTCCATGCGAATCGAAGTTCGTCGCCGGCGCGATCGATCCGATGCGTGGCCAGATACTCCGCGATCCCTTCGTTGTACCAAACGGGGGTCGCCAGCCCGCGGAGCGTGAGCGTGAAGGCGTGGACGCCCTCGTGCAGGAGGAGGTGGCGGCGGTAGGCGGGGTTCGACTGGTCCATCAGCCAGAAGCGGTTGTGGTCGCAGAAGCCGTTCTCGAACGGTGGCACCGTGTCCGGCAGGAGTCCGGCGGCCCGGAACCGCTCGCGGTCGACGACCAGGCAGCCGAAGCACCGCCAGTCGGCGTGGGCGGCCGGATCCATGCCGTAGTGGCGGCACCAGGTTGCGAACGCCTCGTCGAAGACCGCCGGCAGTTCGGCGACGCCGTCCCCGGCGCGGACCGGCCGATCGGTGGCGAGCAAGAGGTGCCGTCCCTCCAGCAGCCTCAGGCCCGACTCGCGGGCGAGCCGTGCGAGCGGGCCCACGGTGACGGGGCCGCCGGCAGCTCCGGCGGTGGGGCAGGCGAGGAAGAGCAGGCCCGTCAGGGCCGCGGCGGCCGGAAGTCGGCGCGGGTTTCTCATGCCGCCCAGTTCACCCATCCCCCGCGGTGGCGGCAAGCCGGCCTGGGCCCCGGCCGTCTGGCGGCCGTTCCGGAGAGGCTTCGGACCTCAGGAACCGCGGGCCGATAGCCGATGGATCGCGCGGGGGAAGCCGGGCAACCGCTCTCGCCTCGGACCGCGGGGGCGTTCATCATCCGGCCCGGCCGGCAACGAACATGCTGAGGATCGACGACGTGAAGCGGTATGGTGGCGGCGGGCTGAGGGTATGGATGGCGTGTGCCGCGCTCGCGTGCGCGTCCATCGCGATCGGTGCCGACGAGCCTGCCGGTGGCAGCGGGGCGGCTGCGGTGACGGCCACCGCGAACCCGGCCGTTGCTCAACCCGCCTACTGGCAGGTTCCGCCGCTGCCGACGGCGGTGATCCAGGGCGGCGCGATTCCGCCCGGCTGGCAGCCGCAGGCCGTGCCCTATCAAGGGGTCGGGCCCGACGGCCGGCCCGTGACTATGTACTTCGCGCCGACCTACGTGTTCACCTACCAGTCCGGCCCGCCGATGCCCGGCGTGCCCCAGGTCAACCGCGGCGGGTTGGCTGCCCAGCCCGCGACCGCACCGACACCCGCCGGCTGGAACTACGCGACGACCGGCGCGGCTCCGGTGGCGACGACGCTGCCGCCGGGCACGCTCACTCGCTATCGCCCGGCCTACCAGTTTCCAGACAACGCCCGAGCCTTGCAGGGCTCCGAACTGGTGCCGCCTGGCTCACTGCCGAGTTCGCAGCCGCCGGTCGCCGAGACGTGGGGCGGTGCAGGGCCGCCGGTTTCCAACACCCTGGCCCCGCCGCCGACGCAGTGGGTGCCGGCGGCGTCGGAGGCTACGGCCCCGCCCCAGGCGCCGGCCGCCGACTGGGCGGCGCCGGCCGCCATCGGTGGTGCGACCGCCGTCGCCATGCAGCCGTCGCCCGCGCCCATGGCCGCGGTGGCCCCGCCGCCGACTGGCCCCGCGTTGCAGCCGCTGCAGCCCTTGTCGCCTCCGCCCACCGTGCCCGTGGCGCACCACAGTTGGCGGGTGGTCGGGGTCTACGACGGCGACACCGTCACATGCCTCGACGAGGCCGGCCAGCAGCAGAAGGTGCGGCTGGCCGGCATCGACGCCCCTGAGAGCAGCCAGAACCATGGCCGCGACTCTCGCGAGGCGCTCGCGGGCATGGTGTTCGGGCGGACCGTCGAGGTCGTCGACGCAGGACGCGACGCCAATGGCGCCTGGCTCGGCAGACTGTCTGTCGACGGACAGGACGTCAATCGCCAAATGGTGGCCACTGGCAACGCGTGGGCCGACCCGTCGGCGGTCGATCCAACGCTCGCCGCCGCCCAGGCCGCCGCCCAGTCCAGCGGCCTCGGGCTCTGGGCGCAGCCCGACCCCACGCCTCCGTGGAACGCGCGCTAGGCCGAGGCCCATTCCCAACAAGTGGGCGGCCTACGGAGAGAGCTACAGCCACCCGCGGGCACTTCGGATCGGCGATCGAGACCACCACCATGCCGGCGTGGCAGCAGATCCAGGCGTGGGTGCCTACGGCACCGATGGCCCACGGGTGCTTCACCATTCCTGACGGCGGTGATCGGCCGCGGCTGCCGTCTTACCGCCGCTGCGCGGCGACCCGGCGAAACTCCGCCTCGGCCTGAGGAAAATCGTCCACGATCCGACGAAAATCCGCGGCGGCGAGCACGAGGAGATCACACGGCGAGACCGTCTGCACGGTCGCGTTGCGAGGTCGGCCGTCGAGCAGGGCCATTTCGCCGAAGCACTCCCCGACCCGCACGAGCCCCAGCCTTTCCCCGCCGGCGCCGATCACCTCCAGTTCCCCACGACAGACCACGTACAAGTCCGAGCCAAGCTCGCCCTGCTCGACGACGGTCGCTCCGGCCTCGACCGCCCGGGGCTGGCAGGCCAGGGCGAGGGTGTTGAGCAGCACCGCGGGCGCGCTTGCAAAGAACGTGCTGCGCAGCAACACGTCGCGGGTCAGGCACTCGTGCCAGCGGCGCCCGTCGCGGGCGAGCAGGGCGTGGGCGGCCAGCGGGCCCCACGTGCCGCTGGGGTAGTTGGGGAAGTCGGCGGCCCGCGAGTCTTTCCAAAGGTCGAGCACCGGCTGCACGATCCGCCAGGAACCCTCGACGAAGTCGGTGCGGGAGAAGAGCGTCGGGTCGTCGTTCAGCGCGCTGTACAGGAGCACCTCGTAGCCGGTGCCCCGCGCCGCCTCGAAGGTCTCGGCGTAGTCGAACCGCATGCCGGCCCGCTGCAGGTGAAAGGCCGGGCCGGGCCGCTTGGCCTGCATCCGGATCTCGACGCCCTGGAACGGCTGGATGTGGAAGATCAGCAGATTCGGCTCACCGCCGTCGCCCGGCTGCGGCCTGAACTGGACGACGATCTCGGTGCCCCGTTTCCAGAGGGATTTTCCCGATCGCAGATAGACGGGCATCCCGGCCCAGCGCGGGTTGTCGAGGTGCAGTTTGAAGGCGGCGTAGGTGGCGGTGTTCGATTCCGGATCGACGTTCGGTTCGTGGCGGTAGCCGGCCGCGGGCGATCCGTCAGCCTTCGTGCCGGCCCCGTACTGCCCGCGAACGCAGTCCCGCGCGGCCGAATCGCGGTCGAACAGCCGTACGGCCCGGAGCAGCCGTGCCTTCTCGTCACGCACGGCGGCAGGCTCGAGCGACGCGGGGGGCTCCATGCACACATACGCCAGCATCTGCATCAGATGATTCTGGATCATGTCCCGCACCACGCCCGTCTTGTCGTAATACTCGCCCCGGGTCTCCACTCCCACGGTTTCGGTGGCGGAGATCTGGACGTGGTCGATGTGGGCGGCGTTCCAGAGCGGTGCGAACATCCCGTTGGCCATCCGGAAGGCCAGCAGGTTTTGCACCGTCTCCTTGCCCATGTAATGGTCGATCCGATAGATCTCTTCCTCGCGCCAGTGGGTCAGCAGCGAGCGGTTGAGTGCCACGGCCGACTCCAGATCCTTGCCGAACGGCTTCTCGACGATGATTTTCCGACGGCCCGGGAGCTGCGTGAATCCGGCGCCGTCGAGCAAGGCGTTGACCGTCTGGAAAAACTCGGGAGAGATGGCCAGGTAGAGCAGCGTGTTGCCCGCGGCGCCGCAGTCGCCGCCGACCGCCAGCACGCGATCCCGGAGCCGCTTATAGGCCTCGGGATCGCCGAACTCGCCCGACGTGTAGTGGAGCCGCGACTCCAGCCAGGCCCACCGGTCGGCGTCGAACTCGCGGCGGGTGTGAAACCGCTGGATGTCCTGCCGCTGCTGCTCGCGAAAGGCGGTCGTGTCGAGTGGGCGCCGGGCCATGCCGATGACCGCGAACTCCGGCGGCAGCAGGCCGTCGCAGGCGAGGTTGTAGAGGGCCGGCATGAGGAGCCGCTTGGTGAGGTCGCCCGAGGCCCCGAGGATCACGAGCACTCCCGGCGCAGCCGTCGGATCCGTGCCGCGGCCGGCGCTGCCGTGGGGTCCGGTCTGCGCGATCCCTGCCGACTCCGATTGCATGGGTGGCTCCCGAGGGCAAATGCCGAGCCGGTATTGTGGCGGCTCGCGCGGGCAGTTTCCTAGTCCAGCCTGCCGCCGGCGTTACACTGCCGCGGCGTCACGCGGAGGGTTCGCTCCCCTTGCTGGAGCACCGCGGTGGCCGTCGGTCCCGGTCCAGCACCATGAATGTCAAGTTCTACGGCACCCGCGGCTCGACGCCCGTGTGCGAACCCGGATTCCAGCACTTCGGCGGCAACACGTCCTGCGTCCTGATTGACGGGCCGGACCGGGTCGGGATCCTCGACGCAGGCACCGGCATCCGGCAGCTGGGCAAGGAGATGGTGGCGAGCCCCGAAGAACGGTTCCGCCGCCCGGTCTTCATGCTGTTTTCCCACTTCCACTGGGACCACATCCAGGGGTTTCCGTTCTTCGCGCCGGCCTACGATCCCTCCCGGCACTTCGTGGTCACCGCCATGGGACTCAATCGCTTTCAATGCAGCCTGCAGTCGGTGTTCGCCCGGCAGATGGAAGATATGTATTTCCCTGTCCCACTGGATCAGATGGGAGCGACGTTCACCTTCAAGCAACCCGCCGTCGACGCCCTCGAAGAGGACGATGTGCCCGAGGTCAGGACACCGCAGCCTCCGGCGCCGGGGCATGAGGCCCATGTGCTCGGCGTCCTCCACAATCATCCCGGCGGGGCCTACTCCTACCGGATCGAGGGGCAGAATGGAAAAATCGTCACCTATTGCACCGACATCGAATACGTGGACGGCGTCATCGACGAGCGGATCGTCGACTTGGCACGCGGCGCCGACCTGCTGATCCACGACGCCCAGTACACGCCGGAGGAACTCGAGAAGCATCGCGGCTGGGGCCACAGCAGTTGGGAGCAGGCCTGCGAGGTGGCCGAGCGGGCGGGCGTCAAGCTGCTCGCCCTGACGCACCACGACCCGGCTCATGACGACGAGATGCTGCGCGGCATGGAAAAAGCCTGCCAGCAGCGGTTCAAGGACTCGTTTTTTGCCCGCGACCAACTGGTCGTCGACATCTAGCCGCCGTTGGGGCTGCGGCGAATCCAGCCGCTCACCGTTCACGGGGCCAAGGTGGCGGCGCCTCCGCGGGTCGCGCGGCCGTCAGTTGCCGGAGGGTCGAGCCGCTCCGGTCAGGGCCGGGCTGTCGGGCTGGAAGACGGGCCGCGACACCGGCGGCTTCAGGCGGCCGCGCAGGACGAATGCCGCGATCACGACCAGTTCCACCGCGAGCACGATCGTCCAGACGATAAGCCGCCCGGTCGGCCGGCGCCACGGCTCCGGGCGTCCCAGCCGATCAACCTGGGTGCGGAGGGCGGCTGCGAACTCCCGCACCGAGCCGTAGCGGCTCTCCGGATCGACCTCCAGGCACCGCCTCCCGAGGTGTGCCAAGCGGTCACGGCGGCCCGCGAGCGTGACCTGGGCCCGCGCGGGAGATTCGTCGGTGAGGAGTTCGGCTGCCAGCACGCCCAACGCGTAGACGTCGGTGCGGGCGTCTGTCGGCGCCCCCTCCCGCTGCTCGGGGCTCATGTAGGCGGGCGTGCCGGCGAGTCGCCCTCCGGCCGAGAGCGTCGGCGCCGCCGGGGCCACCCACGAGGCGATCCCGAAGTCGACCAGCCGCGGCCTGCCGTCACCATCGACCAGCACGTTGCCCGGCTTGAGGTCGCGATGCACGACGCCGCGATCGTGGGCGTGGCTGACCGCGTCGCAGACCAGGAGCAGTTTCTCGAGCCTCGCCCGGTGGTCGAGGGCATGGGCCCGGCACCACTCGGTGATCGGGCGGGCGTCGGGAACGAACTCCATCATCAGGAAGGGGAGCGAGCGGCCGTCGGCGAGCGGTTGCGTGCCCGCGGCATGGATCCGGGCGATGCAGGGGTGCTCGAGCGAGGCCAGCAGATCGGCCTCGCGGCCGAGCCTTCGGGCATTCGCCTCCGTGAGCGACTCGGGCGGGGCCAGTTTGACCGCGACGCGGCGGGCGGGGCTCGCCTGCACGGCCTCGTAAACGCGGCCCATGCCCCCCGCGCCCGCGAGTCTCACGAGCCGTGCCTCGCCCACCTCGCAGCCGAGCCATGGGTCGCCCCCCTCCGGCGGGCCACCGAAGCCGAAGTCCTCGGAGACGTGGGAGAGCAGCGGGCCGGCGAGCGTGACGGCGTCGCGGCCCGAGTCGGTCGACTCGGGCGCGGGAGGCGGAGCGGTGGGGGGTGCGGAAGCCGGCGAGCGATCCATGCCAGGTGCCGTGGAAGCAGGTGCCGTGGACGTTGGGATGAGTGGCGGTCAGGGAAGGGTGAGCGAGGCCACCTCGGCGCCGGCCCGACTGCCCAACGCGCCCCACACGCCATAGGGACTCGGGCCGGTCTGGCGGTCGGGAAGCGACGGGTCGCCGGCGTCGATGTCGTCGGCGATGAACCGCACCGCACCGTCGGCCATCAGGCCGAACACGCCGCCGGGATGCAGGCTCTGGGGTGTGAGGCTGCCCTGGGTCTCCATGTCGCTGCAGCGCGGCGCGTTGGGAGGCAGGACGGTGGAGAAGCTGATATGCGAAGGTCTTCCAAAGCTCCACAGCCAGCCCGGTGAGTAGTTCATGATGAAAAGCGTCGTACCGGGGCGAAAGCCGCCGTTCACAAAACTTGCGAGACACGAAGCCGGCTGTTGATCAGAAAATGACACAGCAAATCGGTCATTGACGACGGCTTCGGCAGGGCCGAAGTACCGCACGCCTCCGACGGTCTCGGTGCTCGGCACGGTGCGGCCCAAGCCACGCGGCCGGACACACTCCGAGATCGCGATCGTGTGGCTCAGACCATCGCGCACCGACTCCAGTCGCACGCGGCTCTGGAGGCCGAACAGGCCTCGTAACTGTGACTGAAACGGAGCGTCGTCCGCTGCGGGAATGTGAGACGAAGGCCAGAAGCCCCGGTACCGGTCGCCGATCGAGAACAGGTAGTTGTGGGAGCGAGGAGAGGGATCCGAGGGGCATTGCAGGAGGGGAAGCCGAGCCGACGCGTACAACGCGCTGCAGGCAAACGGCCAGCCTGCTGCAGCGATCGCGTCGGAAAGCGTCGGCTCACCGATGCAAGGAAGCAACATCACGAAACCGCTCGCGAGGCCGATTCCAGGGCGGGGATACGGACTGGGCTGGGGAGGGGAACCCCAGACCTGCGTCGAAGTGCTATCCGGGCCACCGCAGAAAGGCGGGAGCACGCCCAGCGCCTGGTGGTGATGCAGCAGGCCGAGGCCGAGTTCGCGGAGGTTGGCCGCACACGAGAGCCCGCGGGCCGATTCCCGCGCCGCCTGCAAGCCCGTGAGGGCAATCCCGACGAGCAGGAGAACGATGGCGAAGACGATCAGCAGTTCGACGAGCGAGAAGGCCCGGCGGCTTCGATCCCACATCGCGAAGTCCCCGAGAGCCCACCATGCACCGGCGAGGGACGAACTCCGAAGAAGCGGGCGAAGGGACTCGAACCCTCGACATCCAGCTTGGGAAGCTAGCGCTCTACCAACTGAGCTACGCCCGCGTGAGCCGGCAGTCTATCACGGCGACACCTGGGCGGGAGGGGGCCGAACGGTGGCCCAGCGGGCCGCGTAGAATCGAGCCATGGTCCCCTCGCGCCCGGAGCACCTGCCGTCATGCCCACTGCCGCTTCGCAGCCCCCAGCGCCGGCTGCATCCGCCCCCCGTCGAGGCTGGCTGACCATGCCGGCGAAGGCCACGCTCGCCACGCTCTTGGCCGCCGTACTGCTCGGGTTCGGCTCCCTCCCCTGGTGGCTCTCCCAGCCGGAGCGGCTCAGCGGGATCGTGGCCCGTGCGGTGCCGGAGCTCGAGGCGGAACTGCGGTTCGAGTCGGTGAAACTGGGCTGGGCCGGCCCGCTCGTGCTCGAAGGGGTCACGGTCGTTCCCCGCGACGGCAGCCGGCCGCCGATCGCGATCGGCCGGATCGAGGGCAGTCACGGCCTGCTCGCCATGCTCCTCTCGGCCGGCGACCTCGGCCGGCTCACGATCGACGGCCTCGCCGTCGATCTGGCCTTCGACGAGAACCACGTCAGCAACCTCGAAACGCTCGTGCGGCGGAAGCCCGTCGATCCGGCGAAACCCTCGCGACGGCCCACGCGAGCCGCCGTGCGGACCCGGCTGGAGGTCCAGGATGCCATCGTGCGGATCACGGCGCCGTGGACCACCGAACCCTGGGTGAGCGAGCCGATCGACCTGCGGCTGGCGCTGGCTCCCGTGCCCGAGGGCTGGAGCGAGTGGACGATCGAACCGGTCCGCCTGCTCGCGGACGCCCGGATGGATCCGCCGGTGGCCTGGGGCGTGCTCTCCTACATCGCCCCCGTGCTCGCCGACGCCGCCCGCACGAGCGGCAGGTTCTCGCTGGAGCTCGACGGGGCCAGGCTGCCGGTCGGCGATCCGGCGGGCGGGACGCTCTCGGGCACGCTGGCGATGCACGAGGTGGTCGTGGGTCCCGGGCCGATGGTGACCAACCTGTTCCAATCGCTGCCGGGCAACCTCCCGCCGCCGCCGGCGATCCGCGTCGCTGATGAGTCGCACGTGCGATTCGCGCTGGCCGACCGGCGGGTGCGACACGAAGGCCTCGAGTTCGGCGTGCCGTTGCCCGGGCCGGGCCGTCGGCTCGACGTCCGGAGCAGCGGTTCGGTGGGCCTCGACGACAAGTCACTCGACGTGAAGCTCGTGCTGCCGATCCCCGCCGACCTGCGGCAGGATCGGCCACTCTTGGCGGCATTGGCCGGCAAGACCATCTCCGTGGGCGTCGCGGGCAAACTCGGTGAGCCGCAGGTGGTGTTCGACGGGTCGATCGGTCAGGTGGCCGGCGACGTGGCGCGGGAGCTGATCGAACGAGCCCGCGGTGGCGTGGTCCCGCCCGGGCCGACGGGAGCGGGCGATCCGGCTCCGCCGACGGCGGCGGGCGGTGACGCCGTGGCCGAGATCGTGGGGGACGTGATCGACGAGCTCGCCCGCCGTCGGGCGGCGCGTCAGGCCGCGGAAGCGTCTGGCGAGCTGCCTCCGCGCCGCGGGCGACTGCGGGAACGGGTGCTGCGGCCGGCGGTGCCGCCCGCCCCCTCGCCGCCGGTTCCCGCCCTGCCGGAGTGAAATCGGCGCGGGCATGAAAAAAGCCGGGTCCTTCTTGCGAAGGACCCGGCCAGATCGTGAACCGGTGGCGTTGGATGGCGACCGGCAAACGGTGACGAACAGGGCTCAGGTCTTGGCCGGAGCCGCGGGAGCAGCCGGAGCAGCCGGAGCTTCCTTGGCGGGAGCAGCCTCGGTCGGGACGCCCTCGGAGACGGCACCCTCCGAAACGATCACGCCCTCACCACCGCAATCGCCACCGGCGCAGCCGCCGCTGACGACCTCACCCTCGCCGCCGCAGCTGCCGCAATCGCTGGCAACCTCACCACCGCAGCTGCCGCAATCGCTGGCAGTCGCTTCGCCGCAGCCGCTCTCGCAGGCCGGGGCAGCTTCCTCACCGTGGCACTTGGCAGCCTTCCGGGCGGCCTTCTTGGCACGATGCTTGGCCAGCAGGCCACCGTGGCACTTCCGACCGTGGCAACCGTGGCCGGCAACGGCACCGGTGTCACCACCAACCAGGGCGATGGCGACGAACGCGAAGAACATGGCCAGCGAAAAACCGAGAAACCGCTTCATAAGAAACCTCCACAAGGGAAAATGGAACGCAGCCGATGCGTCCCCGGGAGCCGTCGCCTAGGAAACCCCGATCCGGGACGGCTACCGGACCGCAGCACGCGAGTCTTGCTCTGACCCCCCGCCGCCTCATCCGCCACTCCCACGTCAAGCGAGGGTGAATGGGAAAGATGTAACGCCGGGAAAGTCAGGGCCGTAGGCTAACACGCGGCCGCCGGCTGTCAATAAAAATGCGTATTCTGCGTCGAAATTGACGCCTGCAACGACTTTGCGGGCCAGTCGAAACGGCTCGGGGCCATCGGCCGCCGGAGAAGATTCCCACCGACGCGGCCGGGACCGGGAACGAGAAAAAGCGTGCCCGAAGCGACCCGAAGCGCGCCGAAGCGCCCCGAAGCGCCCCGAAGCGCCCCGAAGCGCCCCGAAGCGCCCCGAAGCGCCCCGAAGCGACCCGAAGCGACCCGAAGCGACCCGAAGCGACCCGAAGCGACCCGAAGCGACCCGAAGCGACCCGAAGCGACCCGAAG
>CAXNGP010000026.1:0-12504 GCA_964201845.1 Pirellulales bacterium | reverse complement strand
CGAGGGCCGACACCGTGCCCACGTCGAGCCAGGTGGTACCGCCATTGACCGAGTACCAGAGCGTGCCGCCCTCAAGGTTCGTGCCGGTGAGCGCGATGCCCGGCAGGTCGCCGTCGGCGTCGGAGAAGTTATTGAGCGGCCCGCCCGCGTCGATGAGCGAAGAGACGAGCGTGCCGACCACGCCCGCCGGGGCCTCGGCATCCTCGAAGATCGACCCCAACTGCGGCGCGGCCGCCGTGACGAGCACCGGGGCCGCGCTCAGCACGCAGCGGGACTCGAGCGGCTGAACCTGCAGCCGGCTGGACCGGCGGTGGGTCTGGCGGCGACGGGAATCCTGCCGTTCCGCCCAGGCCCGAAAGGGCCAGATGCCGAACGAGTTGCCACGACGGTGAACGTTGAAGGATGGCTGCCGCATGACGAATCCCTGGGCTGTTTGGGGAACCGAAGGCGTCGCCGCCGGCGGATGCCGACGGACCCTGTTTCCTCAAACCGTGGCTGCCATGCCGGACGCGCGCCGAGGCGAAATGGGTCGAAATCTACGGGCCCCTCAACTATCGCTCTCATGTGAAAGCGAGTCAAAAGATTGGTACTTCGAGAGTCCGAGGCTACCCGCACGAGGGGGCCCGGGCCCCACATCGCGCCGCGTGGGCAGCGATCACCCCCTCCTCGTCGGTCGGGATCACCCAGGCGGCCACGCGGCTTTGGGCCGCGCTGATCCGCGGGCCGTGGTGGGCGTTGGCATCGCAATCGAGCTCGAGGCCGAGCCAGGCGAGCTTGGCGGCGATCCGCTCGCGGATCGCGGGGGCGTGCTCGCCGATGCCGGCCGTGAACACGACCGCATCGAGGCCGCCGAGGGCCGCGGCGAGCGAGGCCGTCTCCCGCGCCGCCCGCTCGCAGAAGAGTTCGACCGCCTCGGCGGCGCTCGGGTCGGCTGATTCGAGCAAGACCCGCATGTCGCCGCTCGATCCCGACACGCCCAGCAGCCCTGACTCGCGGGTGAGCAGCGTCTCGACTGCGGCGGGCGACAGCCCCTCGCGGAGCACGAGATGCAGCACGGCCCCGGGGTCGATGCTCCCGCTGCGCGTGGCCATAACCAGGCCGTCGAGCGGCGTGAAGCCCATGGTCGTGGCGATGCTCCGGCCGTCGCGGACCGCACACAGACTCGCCCCGGCGCCCAGATGCGCGATCACCGCTCGCTCTGGGATGCCGCCGGTCACCTTCGTGAGCCGGGCCACGACCGACTCGTACGACAGCCCGTGAAACCCGTAGCGGCGGATGCCGCGGTCGTGCCACTGCTGCGGGATCGCCAGCCGCGTCGCCACGGGGGGGCAGGTGTGGTGGAAGGCCGTGTCGAAGCAGGCCACCTGGATGGCCTCCGGCAGGGCCGCGGCCGCCGCCCGGATGCCGGCCACGTTCTGCGGCTGGTGCAGGGGCGCGAGCGGCTCCAAGGCCGCCAGTTCCCGAAGCACCTCCGGCGTCACGACCACGGGCCGCTCGAACCGGCCGCCGCCGTGCACCACGCGATGGCCGACCGCCGCGATCGGGCCATCCGCGACCGCCGCAGCCCGCTCGAGCACGACCGCGATGGCGGCCTCCCAGGCCGCGGCGGGCCGGGGCAGCTCGGTCACCCGCGCCGCGCCGGCTGCGGCCACCGTGAGCACGAGCGCGTCGTCCCGCAGGTCGGCATGCACCCGCGCAAGCCGGGCGGGCCGCGGACCGGCCCCGTCGTACAGCCCGCACTTGATGCTGCTCGATCCGGCGTTGAGGACGAGCAGTCGTCCGCCTGCCGCACTCATGTCTCGGCCGCCGGGCGTGCGTTCACGAACACCACCGCGACCGCACAGGACAACACCCGCGAGGCGAGCGAATCGGCCCGGCTCGAAAGGATCACGGGCACCCGGGCCCCGAGCACGATGCCGCCGGCAGTCGCCCCGGAGAAGTGGCCGAACTGCTTGGCGAGGATGTTGCCGCTCTCGAGGTCGGGGGCCACGAGGATATCGGCCCGCCCGGCCACTTCCGAGGTGATGCCCTTGGTGCGGGCAGCCTCCGGGGAAACGGCATTGTCGAAGGCCAAGGGGCCGTCGAGCAGGCCGCCGGTGATCTGCCCCCGCTCGGCCATCTTACAGAGGGCCGCGGCGTCGAGCGTGGAGCGGAGCTTCGAGGTCACCGTCTCGACCGCCGAGAGGATCGCCACCCGCGGCTGGGCGACCCCCAGCGCCCGGGCCAGGTCGATCGCGTTCTGGACGATGTCGGCCTTCTCCTCCAGGCAGGGGTCGATGTTGACTGCGCCGTCGGTGACGAAGAGCAGCCGGTCGTAGCCCGGAACCTGGAGCACGAACACGTGGCTGATCCGGCGGGCGGTCCTGAGGCCGGTGTCGCGGCGGACCACCTCGCCCAAGAGCTCGTCGGTGTGGAGGCTCCCCTTCATGATCGCGCGGGCTTCGGCCCGGCGGACGAGCTCGACCGCCCGGGCGGCGGCGGCATGACTGTGGGGCACCGGATCGATCGGCACGCCGGTGAGGTCGAGCCGCGCCTCGGCCGCCACGCGGCGGATTTTTTCTTCCGGACCGATCAGGAGCGGGGCGATGAGCCCCCGGTCTCGGGCGGCGAGGGCGGCGACGAGCGAGGGCTCGTCGCAGGGATGGGCCACCGCGGTGACGAGCGGCGGCAGGCCCGCCGCCCGCGCGAGCACGTCCGTGGCCGGCGGGTTTGAACTCGGGGTTGGCATGCCCGATTCCCCGTCAAAAGGTCCGGCAACCGAGCGACACGAGCAGATTGGCCCAGGGCTTCGTGTCGGCGGTCTGGATCGTGAGCACGTGGTCGGCCGAGGCGACCGCTGTATAAAAATCCCACTTCACGATCGGCACGAGTTCCACGCTCGAGCCCGCGGCAGCCAGGATCCGGCGATACTCGGCCCACACCGGCGGGTCGCCAGGGGTCGCCGCCGCATACGAATCCTCCCGATCGACCCCCATCGTGTGCACCTCGTCGATCCGCACCGCGCCGAGCATGGCGGCGAACACCTGGGCCACCGTCGGCACGCCCGGCGAAAGCTGCAGCGACACGAGCTCGGCCCGCGGCCCGCGCTTGTCGGCCGCCGGGTAGTTGCCGTCGGCGATCAGGACCTTCGAGTGGTGGCCGGCCTGCGCAAGCACACGGAGGATCTCGGGATGGAGCAGGGGTCCGTTGAGCATGGGCTACACATCCAGGTTCTTGACGTCGAGGGCGTGCTTCTCGATGAACTCCCGGCGGGGCTCCACCTTCTCCCCCATCAGCACGCGGAACAGGTCGTCGGCCGCGGCCGCGTCGGACATCGTGACGCGCAACAGCGTGCGATTGGCGGGGTCGAGCGTGGTCTCGCGGAGCTCCTCGGCATTCATCTCGCCCAGCCCCTTGAAGCGGGTGATCGAAAGCCCCTTCTCCCCCGCCCGCCGCACGGCCGTGATCAGCCCGCGGAGGTCCTCCAGGCCGATCTCGTTGTCGCCGCGGCGGAGCGTGTAGCGGGCCTCCTCGCGACCGGTGCGATCCTGGGGCAGGAGGGCCTCGATCCCGAAGCCCATCGCCTCGAGCGCCTGGAGCGCCGAGTTGATGCTCCGCACCTCGTGGAGGTCGACCACCACCAGTTGCGGCCCGCCCGCGAAACCCGCCGCCGGCTCGCCGCCGTGCTTGTTCTCGTCGGCCCGGCCGACCTCGAGCTCCCCGCCGGCCGACTGCTCCTTGCCCTTCATGAAGGCCTCGAGCGAATCGCGACTGGTGAACCAGTGCTCCTCGGCGCCGTAGAAGACGTGGTACATCGGCAGCTTGCCGCTGGCCTTGTCGCGGCGGCCCGCGTGGTCGCGGAGGCTCACACCCCGCCGCTCGAGCGCGACCAGCGCATCCTCGAGGCCGGAGAGCGTGCGGCAGAGCTTGTGCATCTCCTCGCCCGAGATCTCCCGGCCGTCGCCCGGGAGGAACACCCCCTCGCCCAGCCCCTGGTCGAGGAGCTGGTTCTTCATCTCCTCCTCGGTCTGCACGTAGTAGGTCTGCTTCTTGGTGCGCACGCGGAACAAGGGCGGCTGGGCCACGTAGACGTGCCCCTCCGCCACGAGCCGGTACATCTGCCGGTAGAAGAACGTGAGGAGAAGCGTGCGGATGTGGGAGCCGTCGACGTCGGCGTCGGTCATGATCACGACCTTGTCGTAGCGCCGCTTGGCGAGGTCGGCATCCTGGCCGATCCCCGCGCCGATCGCCGAGATCACGCTCCGGACCTCCTCGTTGGCGAGCACCTTGTCTTCACGGCTCTTGTAGGCGTTGATGATCTTGCCCCGCAACGGCAGGATCGCCTGGTATTCGCGGAGCCTGCCGCCCTCGGCCGAGCCGCCGGCCGAGTCACCCTCGACGAGGTACAGCTCACACTTCTCCACCTCGCGGCTCGTGCAGTCGCGGAGCTTGCCCGGCAGGCCGCCACCGGAGAGGGCCCCCTTCCG
Source organism: Pirellulales bacterium (assembly GCA_964201845.1). Taxonomy (GTDB): domain Bacteria; phylum Planctomycetota; class Planctomycetia; order Pirellulales; family UBA1268; genus QWPN01. Next base: position 8,038 of record CAXNGP010000026.1, on the reverse strand, counting down.
CTCCCGCAGGAGATTGCGGGCCTTCTTGGCCGCCTCGCGGGCCTCGGCGGCGAGTTCCCCCTTCTTGACGATCTCCTTGGCGCTCTTGGGATTCTCCTCGAGATACTTCGACAGGTGGTCGCCCACGGCCGAGTTGATGATCCCCTCGACCTCGCCGTTGCCGAGTTTGGTCTTGGTCTGCCCCTCGAACTGCGGATGGGGCACGCGGACGCTGATCACGGCCGTCAGCCCCTCGCGGAGATCCTCGCCGGTGGGCACGAGATCCTTGAACATCCCGGTCTTCTTGCCGTAGGCGTTGATCGCCCGGGTCAGCGCCGCCCGGAAGCCGGAGACGTGCGTGCCCCCTTCGGTGGTCGAGATGTTGTTGACGTAGCTGCGGAGGCTCTCGGTGTATTCCTTCGTGTACTGCAGCGCGATGTCCCAGGAGACGCCCTCGGCCTCCCCCTTGATCGTGATGATATCCGGGTGGACCGCGTCGCTCGCCTTGTTCAGGTGCTCGACGAACTCCTCCACGCCCCGCTCGTAGTAGAAGTTTTCGTTGTTGCCGCTGGCCGCGTCGAGAAACAGGATCCGCACGCCCGAGTTGAGGAAGGCCAGCTCCCTGAGCCGGCTGGCGAGCGTGTCCCAGTGGAACTTCGTCTGCGCGAAGATCTGCGGGTCAGGCTTGAAGGTGGTCTTGGTGCCCATCCGCGTGGTCGTGCCCATCTTGCGGACCTGCCCGGTGGGCTCGCCCCGCTGATACTCCTGCTGCCAGACGTGCCCCTCGCGGCAGACCTCCACCTCGCACCATTCCGAGAGGAAGTTGACGACCGTCACGCCCACGCCGTGGAGGCCGCCGGTGGTCTGGTAGGCCCCCTTCTCGAACTTGCCGCCGAACTTGAGCACCGTCATCACGCCCTCGAGCGTGGAGACCTCCCGATCCATCTCCTCGGAGAGCTGCCGGTGGATGTCGACGGGGATTCCGCGGCCGTCGTCCTCGACCGTCACGCTTCCGTCGACATTCACCGTCACGCTGACCTGCTTGGCGTGACCGGCCATGCACTCGTCGATCGAGTTGTCGACCACCTCGTAGACGAGGTGATGGAGGCCGCGGGTGGTGGTGTCACCGATGTACATGCTCGGCCGCTCGCGGACATGGTCGCGGTCGGAGAGGTGCTTGAGGTCGGCCGAGGTGTAGCCGGGCTGCCGGGATGTGTCGTCGCTCATCGCGATCCTCCGCGTCGGGGTGGTCGGTGGTGAAGGGGGTGACGGCCGGCGTCAGCGGGGCCGTTCAAGGGCCGGCTGGGGCCGTTCAGGGGCCGGCAGGGGCGTCGGCCAGGCGACAGCGGATGTCGCTGATCGCCGCGGCCGGCAACGCGGCTTTGAGCCGCTCGAGCACGGCCAGCTTGTGAAACGAAAACTCCTGACTGATGGCTGAGTGGCTCACGAACACCTCGAGCACACCCCGCCGGATCCGGCCCGGCCGGCAGTGGGCGGCCAGTGGCTGGGGAACCGCGGCCTGCCAGGCGGCAGCCAGCGACTCGGAGGCCTGCTCGCGGTCGTAGCCCGTCCGGGCCAGCAGCCGCGACATGATCCGGCCGATCGCCTGCGGTCCGGCCGGCTGGCCCCGCGCACCAGGCCGTCGCACGTCGTCGGTCGCCATCGAGCGCGTCCCCTTTCCCTCCCGTCCCGTGCATCAGTCGGCCGCCAGCGGCATGATCACGTAGCCGTAGCCGTCGTCGGTCCGGCAAACGCAGGCACTCTGCGGATCGGCGATCTCCACCGAGACGTTCGTGCCGCCGTCGAGCACGCGAAGGAAATCGGACATGAACCGCGGGTCGAGCTTGATCCGCACCGTCTCGCTCGAGTAGTCGATCGGCAGTTCGACCCGGCTCTCGCCGCTTTCGGCCGACCGGCCCGAGAGCACGAGCTGCCCCGGCTCGAAGGAGAAATCGACCCCCTTGGACTGCTCGCTGGTCACGATCGCCGCCTGCCGCACGGCCGCCAACAGCGGACCGGCCACCAGTTGCACGCGGGCCGCATCGGGCCGCTCAGGAAACACGTCTCTCCACCGCGGAAACCGCCCCTCGACGAGCCGGGCGGAGATCGTCGTGCCCCCGGTGCGGACGAGAATCTCGCTGCCCCGCACCGCGATCTGAACCGGGGTGTCCGGTCCAGAGAGGCACCGCTCCACCAGCTGCATCGCGCGGGCCGGAATGATCGGCTGGGCCGTGGCGGGCTCGGCCGCGGAGCCCTCGTGGAGCTGGCAGGGCCCCTCCATCTTCGCCAGCCGACGACCGTCGGTGCCCACCGCGATCACGCTGGTCGCCGAGAGTTCCAAGAGCACACCCCCGAGGGCATAGCGGCTCGACTCGTTGTCGGTGGCGAACACGGTCCGCCGCACGAGCTCGTGGACCAGTGGCATCGAGAGTTCGTACCGCGGACCGTCCGGGAAGCCGGCGACCGACGGAAACTCGAGCGGATCCTCAACCGGCAGGCGAAACTCGCTGCGGGGCGCCTTGACGATCGCCGCCGTCCCGTCGCTCTCGATCTCGAAGACCGTGCCCGCAGCCGCCTCACGGAGAATCGCCACGAGCCGGCTGCTGGGCAGGAGGACGGCGCCCGCGGCGAGCGTCTCCACCCCCTCGACCGCCGCCCGGATTCCGACCTCGAGATCGGTCGCGGAAACCACGGCCCCCTGCTGGTCGGCCTCGAACTTGATGTTGGTGAGCACCGGCTTGGGCGAGCGTGAAGGCACCACCGCGGCGGCGGTCTGAACGGCCGCCAGGAGCGGCTCCTTGGGTGAGCGAATCTTCATGCGCACGACCGGTTCCAGGGCCAGGTTCCGCCGCCGAAAAGCCGCGGCTGGAAGACCGGTCAATGTACCCGAAAATCACCCGCTTCGAAACCGCCCAGACCCTGCTCGGGCCCGGGATTTTGCTGTTATTTTTCTTTGGTTTGAAAAGAGAAAGGAGGAGGTAGGAAGAGCGTCCCCGAACCGAACCGGGACCAGCGAAAAGGAACCCTAAGAGTGAGCCCATGAGTGCCACCGACCAGCTCCTGCCGGCCAGGGTCGCTCGACCGGCCCACGGTCACTGAAAGCGCTCAAAAAAGGGTCTCTCAACCCTTCCGTCAGGAGCCAAGCGTCAGGAATCGACCTGTTGGAACGCTGTCGGATTCCTGTTGGCTGATGGCCGGAGCGACGTCGTGACGAGGGCGGCGGTGTGCTGGCCCGATGGTGGCTGGCTGATCGGGGGCTGGCATCTGACCGGCGGGGTGCCGATTGAAGCCGCGTCGCGGTGGCGTGTGGTGAAATGTCATCGGGCCGGCCGGCAGCCAACCGACGCGGCTTGCATCAGGTATCCGACAGGCCGCCGATGACCGCGGCGGGACGATCGCTCCCCAGACTCGGTGTGGCACCGAGGCGGCGGAACACGGCCTCGAGCCTGGCCACGGCTCGATCGATGTCATTGGTCGTCGTCTCGCGCGCGAGGCTCAGGCGGATGGCCCCGCGCCGAAACTGGTCGGGCAGTCCGAGCGCCCCGAGGATCGCGGGGGGCTCCGCCGAGCCGCTGGCGCAGGCCGTGCCGGTGGCCAGGCACACACCGGCCAGATCGGCGGCCATCGCGACGGCCTGCCGGTCGAGGCCGGCCAGTGCGACGAGCGCGACATGGGGTGCCCGCGGAGCTTGGTCCCCGACGACGACCGCATCGATGCCGGCGGCGTGCGCCGCGGCGAGGAGGCCCCGCTCGAGCCGGTCCCTCAGCGCCACGAGCCGGGCCGTCGCCTCCGCGCGTGAGGCGGCGACCAGGTCGAGGGCTCGGGCAAACCCCACCGCGAGCGACACCGGCTCGGTGCCGCCGCGCAGGCCGAGTTCCTGTGGCCCAGGCGCGACGGGGGCGAGGTCGATGCCGTGTTTCACCACCAGCCCGCCGATGCCACGGGGTCCGCCAAACTTGTGGGCTGCCAGGGCGAGCGTGGCCCACGGGCCGGTGGCGAAGGCGATCTCGTCCCAGGCGGCAGCCTGAGTGGCGTCGGCATGGATGAGCCAGCCGTCCGCGGTGAGCCGGGCCGCCCCCGCGAGATCGTCACGAAGCCCCGTCTGCCCGCAGACGGTCGTCGTGGTGAGGATCCGGGTCGCCGCCGCCGGCCAAGCCGCCGCGCGGGCGAAATCAACCGCTCCCGCCCCGACCAGCGGCAACTCGCAGACCTGCCAGCCGGCGTTGCCAAGCTCCGCCGCCGCGGCTCGGAGGCTCGAATGATCGCGGGCCGAGATCGCGACGATGCCCCCGGCCTGTCGCGCTGCGGGGCTTCCGGCGAGCCCCACGACGCCCAGTCGATTGGCCTCCGTCGCACCGCTCGTGAACACGAGTCGGTCGCGGGCCGTGCCGCCCACCCGCCCGCCGATCGTCTCCACAATCTGCTCTCGGGCGTCTTCGAGGATCCGCTTGGCGGTCCGGCCGGCCGTGTGCGGGCTCGACGGGTTGCCGTAGGCGATCGCCGCGGCCTCGTCCATCGCGGCGGCGACCGCCGGCTCCAGGGGCGTGGCCGCCGCATGGTCGAGGTAGACGACGTCGTCCGGCGATCGCGGAGGAGGCATGGCCGGTCGGTGCTAACCCCGGGTCGCCCCGGGGTCGGCCAGAAACGCCGCGATCCGATCCAGGCCCCGGACGAGCTGCTCGTCGCTGGCGGCGAAGCTCATCCGCACGTGCCCCTCGGCCCCGAAGGCGCTGCCGGCCACGAGCGCGACCTGCTGGCGTTCGAGCAGCGCCTCGCACCACTGGCCGCTGGTCGCGATCCCGGCCGACCGGGCCGCGGCAAGCGCCGCGCGGATGTCGAAGAAGGCATAGAAGGCCCCGCCGATGTCCGGCAGGCGAACGCCCGGCATGGCCCGCAACCGGCCGGCGACTAGGTCGCGGCGTTTCTGGAAGACGTCGCGCATCTCGGCCACGCAGTCCTGCGGGCCGGTGAGGGCCGCGAGCGCCGCGTGCTGGCTGACGCTCGAGGGGTTGCTCGTCTCCTGGCTCTGGAGGTTGCCGATCGCCTTCGAGAGTGGCTCCGGGGCGATCGTCCAGCCGATTCGCCAGCCGGTCATGGAATAGGTCTTGCTCACGCCCGCCACCACGATCGTGCGGGCCTCGAGTCCGGGTCGGAGCGTCGGGAACGACGGGCTCTTCCGCCCGTCGAACACGAGCTGGTCGTAGATCTCGTCGGCCACCACGGCCAGATCGGCCTCGATCGCCACGTCGGCCAGGGCCGCGAGTTCGTCGGGCTGGTAGACCACACCGGTGGGATTGCTCGGCGAGCAGACGAGCAGCATCCGGGTCTTGGGAGAGAGGGCCGCCCGCAGCGCCTCGGGGCGGAGCTTGAAGTCGTCGTCGATGCTCGTCTCGACGAGCACGGGCCGGGCTCCGGTGAGCTTCACGAGTTCGGCGTAGCTGACCCAGTAGGGGGCCGGCACGACCACTTCGTCCCCCTCGTCGAGCAGCGCGGTGAACACGTTGTGGAGCGCGTGCTTGGCCCCGCTCGAGACCACGACCTGGGCCGGGGTGACGGCCAGACCGGTGCGACGGGTGTAGTCGTCGGCGACGGCCTTGCGCAGGGCGGGAATGCCGGCGGCGGGGGTGTATTTGGTGAAACCGGCGGCGATCGCCTCCTGCCCGGCCCGGCAGATGTGCGCGGGGGTGGGGCAGTCGGGTTCGCCGACCGAGAGGTCGATCACGTCACAGCCGGCAGCCTTCAGGGCACCGGCCCGGGCGGCCATCGCCAGGGTGGCGGACGGTTCGAGGGCCGCCATGCGGCCGGCCAACTTCAGCCTTGCGGGCTCCATGGAAGATGTTCTGGGGAAGATGTTCTGGGCAGATCGCCGGGAAGGGAGGGAAGGAAGGACCGCCTGGAATCAACGGTTCCCAAAAATCCTTTCGGGAACCGCTCGCCGGCCGCCAGCTTCCTTGACGCGGCCAAATGCTCGCTGAATGATACCACCCCCGGGACGGTTTCGCAGGCGGCTTCGGCCGGCACAACCGGCCCGCTTCGGTCCCGCCGCTCCCTCCCTGGAACGCCTCATTCATGCCTAGCCGCCGCGTCGGTGTGTGGCTCATCGGAGCCAAGGGAGGCGTCGCGACGACGATGATGACCGGGCTGGCGGCGCTCCAGCGCGGCGCGCTCCAGCCGGTCGGCCTGTTCACGGCCACGCCAGCCTGTGCGGGGCTCGACCTCGTCGACTTCCCCGATCTGGTCGTGGGGGGCCACGACATCCGCTCCGGTCGCCTCGACCGCGAGGCCTGGCGGATGTGGACCCAGAGCCGGGCGATCCCGCCGGAGCTGCTCGAAGCCGCCGCCGACTTCTTCGCCGCGGTCGAGCCCCGGCTCCGGCCCGGGATGCTCGTCGGCTCGGGCGAGAAGATCAGGTCGCTCGCCGACGCTGCTGCGGCGGTCGCGGTGGAGACGCCGCGGCAGGGCGTGGCCCGCGTGCGGGCTGACCTCGAGGCCTTCGCGGCGGCGGAGCGGCTCGATCACCTCGTCGTCGTGAACCTCGCCTCCACCGAGCCCCCGCCGGAGCGGCCGATCCCGCTGACCTACGCCGAACTCGAGCCCCTGCTCGACGATGCGGCCGCCTGCCCGCTCCCGGCGAGCAGCCTCTATTTTCTGGCGGCCACCGAGGCCGGGGCGTCGTACGTCAACTTCACCCCCTCGGCCGGCTCCGGCCCGGCCTGCCTCCAGGAGCTGGCCCGCGAGCGGGGCATCGCCCACGCCGGCTGCGACGGCAAGACGGGCGAGACGCTCCTCAAGAGCGTGCTGGCCCCGATGTTCGCGGCCCGCAACCTCGACGTCATGAGCTGGGTGGGCCACAACATCTTCGGCAACATGGACGGCAAGGTCCTCGACGACCCGCGGAACAAGGCCGCCAAGGTGAAGAGCAAGGATCACCTCCTCTCCGCGATCCTCGGCTACCCGCCCCAGACGCTCGTCTCGATCGAATACATCGAGAGCATGGGAGACTGGAAGACCGCCTGGGACCACATCCACTTCCGTGGCTTCCTGGGCACTCCGATGACGCTCCAGTTCACCTGGCAGGGCTGCGACTCGATCCTCGCGGCGCCGCTCGTGCTCGATCTGGTGCGGTTGGTGGAGCGGGCGCGACGCGGCGGAGAATCCGGCGCGCTCACGTGGCTTGCGCCGTTCTTCAAGAGCCCGCTCGGTGTCACCGAGCAGGAGTTCGCGATCCAAATGAGCATGCTTCACGATTGGATCGCGGGCCGCGCCGCCGCGCCGGCGGGAAAAAAATCCGATTTTTTCCCTTGACAGTTTTTGCGGCCATCCTCCACAACTCTCTTCATCGGTGTCACGCGAGGTGAGCAATCACCCTCGCAGGTCACCGAAACGTCGCCTGCTCCCCTCCGCAAGAGCATCCGGGGGATCAGGCGTGAGTTGCGTGTCAGGATGCTCATGGCAAGGAGCCAGTTCCATGGCCAAGAAGAAGAAGAAGGCTGCCAAGAAGGTCGCCAAGAAGAAGAAGGGCCACGGCTGAGCCCTCCGTGCCGGGAAGCCCCTCGGGGTGACTTCGGCACGGACGCTCTCGCCACGGGTGCCCGTTCGCGGGGCCCGTCGGGTCGGTGAAACGACCCATCCCTTCGCTCCGGCCTTCTTCCGGCGACCGGCCTTCGGGCTGATCGACGGGGTGCGGTCGGGGCGTCCACGCTCAGACGAGAAAGGCCGGCCCGGGCCCTTGGGCGCCCGGGCCGGCCTGATTTAATTTACGGCTGCAGGGGCATCCCTGCCCCCTGCAGCCTTGGCGGCACTCCGGCCTTCGGCCGCTGCCGCCGGCCGCACCTCCGGGCGGCCGTGCTCGTGCGCGTTCTATGGCGCGGCGTTCGTTTAGACGAATCTTTTGCACTGGCTGCCGTTGCCTCCCTGGCCTGCCCTCGCCCTCGCCGGCGAAACGTTGGACTGCTCGGGGTCGCCCGTGCCGATCGAGCGGCGTTGATGGCCGAGCGCAGCCAGGATGGCGAAGCGAGGCCAGCATCGAGCGACCGGAGGGCAGGATGCCCGAAGGAAG
>CAXNGP010000025.1:0-12589 GCA_964201845.1 Pirellulales bacterium | reverse complement strand
GATCGCGGCGGCCGGCGACCGGGCCCGCGGGCTCCGCAGCAGCCGGAAGGTCGGCCCGTGCGACCGCACCAGCGGCTCGTCGAGCGGCGGCTCCGAGCCCACGTCCACGGCGATCACCTCGTACGCGTCCGCCGCCGCGCCCCGCTGATAGCCGGGGGCGAGCGTGGCGAGCGTGCGGGCCGCTTCTCGCGCCATGTCGTGGAAGGCGACGACGATCGACAGGCGGGGGGCGGCCATGGGCCTTCTAGGGCAGGTAACGGGCGGGTAACGAAGATCGGGGGACGCTATCATACGACGGCGTTCCGTGCCGGAGCCGCTGGGACGCGGTGGGCGGGCCGCCGGGGTCGATCGACCCGACGATCCACGAGGCTCGGCCCGCCGCCACCACCTCAGCCGTGTCAACCACCAACGGTCCATCGCCCTCCGGGCAAGCGCTGTTCCTCTCGGGCGTGCCCACGTCGATCGGCCATGTCTATCGCGTCGAGCATGTCGCGGCGGCGCTCGCCGGGCACGGCTGGCAGACGTCCTGGCTCCCGGTGGACGATCCGCGGGTCTCGACCGCCGTCGAGGCGGCCGATGTCGTGACGGCGTTCCGCGCCCCGTGGAGCGAGCCGCTGGCGGCCGCGGTCAGCCGCTGCCGCGACCGCGGCATCCCCTTTGTCTACGACGTGGACGACCTCATCTTCGACCCCGAGGTGATGGCTTCCGGCCAGGTGGCCGTGCTGGCCGAGATGGCTTCGGAAGACCGGCGGCGCTTCGAGGCTTCGGCATCGCGGCACCGCGAGACGCTCGCCCGGGTGGATGCGGCCGTGCTCACGACCGGATCGTTGGCCGCCGCGGCGGCCGCCCACTGCAGGCGCACCTTCGTGGTGCCCAACGCGCTCGATCCCCGGATGGAGGCGGCCGCGGCCGCGGCCCGGGCCACCGTCTCCAAGCCGTCCGCGGCCGACGGTCGCCCGCGGCTCGTGTTCGCCAGCGGCACCCCCTCCCACGCCCGCGACTTCACGGTGGCGGCGGAGGCGGTCGCCCGATTGTTCGCCCGACGGCCGGAGCCGTTGCTCGTCGTCGTGGGCCACCTCGACATCGGCCGTTATCCCTGCCTGGCGCCGTTCGCCGACCGGATCGAGCGCCGCGCGATCGTGCCCCTGCTCTCGCTATTCGCGGAAGTCGCCCGCTGCGACGTGAATCTGGCCCCGCTCGAACTGGGCAATCCGTTCTGCGACGCCAAGAGCGGCATCCGTTGCCTGGCGGCCTCGATCGTGGGGGTGCCGAGCGTGGCCTCGCCGACCCCGCCGCTGGTGGAGGCGGTCGCGGCCGGCCAGGCCGGGCTCGTGGCCGGCGACGTCGCCGAATGGGAACGGGCCCTCGAGCACTTGGTCGCGGATGCCGCCGGCCGCCAGCGGCTGGGCCACGAAGCGCGGGGCCATGCCGAGGCCCGCTGGGGATTCGCCGCCTGGGCGCCGCACGTCGCCCGGGTGTTCACGGAGATCGTGGCGGGAGCCGCCTGAGATGACATCACGATCCGCCTGGCTCCACGACCTGCAGTCGCGGATCGCAGCCGCCGGGCCCACCCGGCCATTCGCCGAGGACGAGACCGGCTTCGACTGGAACTGGTTTGCCCGATGCGGGTCCCTGTCCGCGCCTTCCGCCGGAGAGCCATTCTCGGTCGAGTGGCTCGCGGCGCACGACGAGCCGCTCTGGGGTGTATGCCAACGACTGGCCGACGACGTCAGCCGGGTGTTATTCGACACCTACCTCGTGCTGCGAGCCGTCGGGCCGGCCCGATGTCGGGTGCCGCGGCTCGAGCCGACCGATTGGCTCACGATCCATCGCCGCGAGCCCTTTCGCCACGCGGATCTCCCCTCCGATTACGTCGGCCTGCCGCTGGAACAGTTCGAGCTGTCGGTGGCGGGGTCGATGGCACGCGTCCGGGTGGTGGCGACGGCCATGCAGATCGGGCTCTGCAACGCGTTCCGGCAATACGTGCCGATCCGGGACGGTGTCTGCCTCGGCCCCCGAAAAAACGACGTGGTGCTTGATTGCGGGTCCTGCATCGGCGATTTCGCCGTGCTGTTCGCGGCGCTCGTCGGCCCGGCCGGAGCCGTGCACCTCTTCGACCCGGTGCCGCTCCACATCAGGTTCTGCCGTCACCAGGCGACCCTCAACCCCGCGCTCGCCGGGGTGCTGCAGCCGGTGCAGGCGGCGGTCGGCGCGACGACTACCAGGGCGACGGGTGACACGGCCGACGTCGACCGCATCTCGCCGGGCGGCCTCCGGGTCGATGCCTACCAGTGCCTCGCGCTCGACGATTACGTGTCGCAGGAGCGACTCGCGCGGATCGACTTCGTGAAAATGGACGTCGAGGGCGCCGAACTGGAAGCCTTGGCGGGCGGCCGCGGTCTGCTCGCCGGTCAGCGGCCGCGCCTGGCGGTGTCGGCGTATCACCGGCCCGAGGACCTCTGGGAGATTCCGGAGGCGATCCTGGCCTCGCATGCCGACTACCGGCTATTCTTCGGCCACCATATGTCCGTGAAGTGGGAAAGCGTGTTCTACGCCGTCCCTTCCTCATGAACCGCGGCGGTCATCCGAGGATCGAACGATGGATGAGTTCGTCGAGCCACTCGGCATGCGGCTGTTGATCCGCAAGGACGAAAACCGCCACACCACCCGGGGCGGGATCGTGCTGCCCGACAAGGCGGAGATCCCCACGATCAGCGGCCGCGTCGTGGAGGTGAGCCTGCAGGTGGAGCGCGATGCCGACGTGCCGATCGCGAAGTACGACAAGGTGCTGTTCCACCCGAAGAACGCGATCCCGGTCGACCTCGAGGGCAACAACCTGCTGTTCGTGGTGCCGGTCGAAGACGTGGTGGCCGTGTTTCGCCGCAGCGGCTCGGCCCGACGGGGCCGCGACGATGGCGAATCCGGGGCCGATCGACCGCCGGAGCCACCTCCGGAATGACGGCTGGCGACCCAGGCAGCCTGGGGAAGGGCTGCCGGTCGAATCACCGCGAATCACGACGGCCGTGAGGGAGTCACGATCAAACCGGTGTCGCAGCCGCCGGCGTGGCGGTCCTCGGCCCGCGGCGGGAGGCCATCCGGTGGGCGCACGCTCGATCGCGGTCTCGGTGATGCTGGTGGCCTGCGCGATCGGCGTGCCGCCGCGGCGCGCCGGCGGTCAGCCGCCAGCGGAATCCGACGTGGCCCCCACCGCCACCCGCCTGGCCTGGGAGAACACGGGCTACGACGCCGGGCCCAACCGCCACCTGCATCTTCGGGCGCTCGAGGACCGGCGGATCTACACCTATGGGTGGCTCGAGGCCGGCATCGGCGCCAACAACTGGGGGGCCGCGTTCAACGGTCCGGTGACCCTGGCCGACCGCGCCTGGCAGGGCCAGCTCAACCAGCTTTATCTCGTGACGGAGCGGGTGACCGATGGCTCGGCGGGCTGGGACTGGGGCGGCCGTGTCGACCTGCTGTTCGGCACCGACTACTCCTTCACGACGGCCCGCGGCCTCGACGCCCTCCTGTTTCAGGAGTTCAGCATCGAGAACGTGGCGGCCTGGGGGTTCTCCAAGGACTATGGCCTGGCGATGCCGCAGCTCTACGCCGACTTCGCCATCCGCGACGTCACGCTCCGCTTCGGTCACTTCTACAGCATTCTCGGCTACGAGGAGGTGCCGGCGATCGGCAACTTCTTCTACACGCACTCCTACTCGATGCAGTTCTCACCCTTCACGTTCACGGGCTGCCTCGGCTCCTGGCAGCCCGACGACCAGCTCACGATCTACTCGGGCATCCACAGCGGCTGGGACAACTTCTCCGACCCGATGCCGACCAGCGGCGGCTGGGCCATTCGAAACCGCGACTATCCCGGATCCGGCAGCACGGCCGGCTACCTCGGCGGGGTGGAACTGGTGAGCACCGACGGCCGCCAGACCCTGGCGATCCTCGGCACGGCCGGCAACGAGCTCACGCCCCTCGGCCCGCTTCCAGGCGACGGCTCGCTCGTCGGCAACCGGTCGCTCATCAGCACGGTCTACACCAACCAACTCGGCGAGCGGCTCACCTGGGTCTTCCAGAACGACAACGGCTGGCAGTTCAACGCCAACGTGGCCCCGGGCAACGCCGGCCAGCCGGCCGGCCTGGCCCAGTGGTACTCGTTCGTGAACTACCTGTTCTGGACGTTCGACGACCGGTGGATGGGCGGCATGCGATTGGAATACTTCCGGGACAACAACGGCTACATCGTCAACGCGCCGCTCCGCAACGAGGCTGCCCTCGGCAACCCTGGGTATTGGGCGGAAGACTTCGCCGGCAGCTTCTGGGAGCTGGCCTTCGGCCTCAACTACCGCCCCAGCGCCAATCTGGTCGTGCGCCCGGAGCTTCGCTACGACTGGTTCGCGCCGAACACGCCCACCACCAACCGCCCGTTTGGCCGGCCGTTGGGGCAGGGCATCGGCTCGGCGGGCGACCGCCTCGACCAGTTCTACGCCGGCTGCGACTTCGTCTGGCAATGGTGACGGACCCACACGAGCCGGCATCCGCCGCGCGGCGATGTTGACAGCGTTTCCGACGGCGGGCTATGCATGTCGTCCGTCGTGATGTTTCCGCCCCACCATCGACTGCATTGGCCGGCCGCGTTGGCGGCTTGCTTCCTGCTCGCGACCGCGACCCGCGGCGATCAGCCGGTCCCGGCAGGCATGCCCAACCCGCCCTCCCGCCCGACTGAGGTGGAGTGCGCGATCCTGATCGTGGACGTGGTCGACATCGACGACCTCAACGAGAGCTTCCAGGCCGAGATCGCGATCCTCGCCTCCTGGAAGGATCCGCGTCTGGCGTTCGACGCCCAGGCGGAGGGCACCGACGTCAAGTTGTTCCAGGGATCCTTTCAGTTCAACGAGGTCTTCAGGGGCTGGTGGCCCCAACTGGCGATCCTCAACGAAGTCGGCCGTGAGGAGCCGAAGGCGGTGATGCTCGCGGTTCAACCCGACGGCACCGTCCGGTATCGGGAACAGCGCAACGCCGTGCTCGAGACCCCGATGGAGCTCCACGACTTTCCGTTCGACACCCAGCGGCTGAAGGCCTCGATGATCCCGTTTGGGAACACCGCCGACGAGGTGGTGCTGGTGGTCGACGAGCGATTCGCCAAAGCGACCGACGACTACGTCCGCCGTGAGAAAGACGTCAACGTGGCGGGCTGGGATCTCCAGCGGCTCGAGATGGAGGCCGACGAGACCGTCATGGTCGCCGCCGACGGCCAGCGCCGCTTTTCCCGGCTGGTGACCTCGATCCAGCTCCAGCGGCGCAGCTGGCAGTTCATCTGGGAGATCGTCTTTCCACTGCTGGTGCTCGTCTCGGTGGTGTGGTCGATCTTCTGGGTGGAGATCGACTCCCTCGCCGACCGCCTCAATATCTCCTTCATTGGCGTGCTGACGATCGTGGCCTACCAGTTCGTGCTGGTCGAGAACATGCCGAAGATGAGCTACCTGACGTTCCTCGACTCGGTCCTGATCTGCTCCTTCCTGATGATCACGTTGACCGTGCCACAGAGCCTGCTGATCCACTCCCTCGTGCGCAAGGGCAGGCAGAGGATCGCCAGGACCATCGACCGCACGAGCCGGTGGGCGTTTCCGCTGGTGTATTTCCTCCTGCTGGCGGGCGTCTCTCGCTGGTATGGGATCATCTAGCCTGACTCGCGGCCGGTCGCACGCCGGCGTGTCCCCTGCCCTGGCTGCGGGTAGAATCCTGCTGGTGGAGCCTCGCCAGCGGCGCTCGAGGCTCTCGTCGCGCCCGTAGCTCAGCCGGATAGAGCATGGGATTTCTAATCCCAGGGTCGGTGGTTCGAGTCCACCCGGGCGCATTGCGGTTTTTTGCGATTTGGGGGCGGCCCGGGAAGGCCTTGTTAGGTCATTTGTTAGGTTCCGGCCCACCGTCGCTCCGGAGACCGCCACGTCGAAGGCTCGCGGTAACGATCAGTCGTTCCTCGGCAGCTGCTTCGCCGCGTGCTCTGCGATGACCCGCTTGCGGGCCTCTGTCAGCGCCTTAGCGATGGCGTCTGCCGAATCGCCAGTCGGAAAGTCGAACCGGACGGGCTTCTCTTCCTCCGCCTTCTCTGGCGAGGCCTCGTCGAGAATCCTTCGGCAGTTTTCGCGAATAGCCTTCGCGATGGACGCGGCATCGACGCCTCGCGGGAAGTCGAACCGTACCAGTCGCGTCTTGTCGCTCTCATCTGCCATCGCAGCTCTCCTATCGGGGGGTGATCAGACCAATCTCGTCATCGTCGTCGGGCCGTCCGGGCGGGCAATCTCGGTGACGGCCCGCACGACGTCGTCGATCGCGGCGTTGGCGAGGTCACGGCGGCCTTCAAGTGTCAGCAGCACTTTCGCCCTTTTCCTCCCAAAGTGCCCTCAACCACTCTTCGTCGTCCTCTCACAGGAGTTCTTGGTAGTCATTGGGGGGCCGTAGTCGCGGATCAAGTCGTCGAGCAGGAACCTACGGCCGTCTAGTGCAATCAGTTCCTTTGACCGCCGTTTGAAAACCTCGGCCCGCTGCACTTTTCAACCGCCGCTCACACCGACTCGGGGAAGGTCGGCGCAGACGGAGAAGAATGGCTCGTGCCGGGGCCATTTCGAGGACAAGTGAGCGCTGGTCACGCAGCCTTCGGCGCCGCGAAAGGCCCGGGATTGCACCCTATCGACCGCTTGTCACCGGTCACGTGCTTGTGGAAGTGCCATTGACCGTCCTATCCTTCGGGAACGGTGCGGTCACGGACGGCGCGAGCCTCGGCTTCCCCGTGCCAAACCAGCGGTCTTTTTTTAAGGTTTCGTGATGGTTGCCTGTGCTGACCAGGCATCCAACGGGGACCGAGCGAGACGCCGACACCACGATGGCACTCCACCATGACGACCTCGGTGGGCACGAGTCCAGTCTCGACGCCGCCGGCCTGACCGACTTGCTCCGCCCACCGACCGAGGCTCCGGCCTTCGACGTCGAACCTGGCATGCGGTTCGGCGACATCACGATCGTGCGGCTCGTAGGCGAGGGGGGCATGGGCCGCGTCTATGAGGGCCGGCAGGACTTATCCGGCCGCACCGTGGCCGTGAAGGTCGTGCGCCCCGGCGTAGTCACCCCGGTCGCCTTCCGACGGTTCGAGCGCGAGGCCCAGATCCTTGGCCGGCTTACCCATCCAGGGATCGCCCGCATCTATTCGGCAGGCACGCAGACCGTGGCTGGCCGCGTGGTGCCCTACTTCGCCATGGAATACATCGATGAGGCCCTGCCGATCACCGCCTACGCGACGACCCGTCGGCTTTCCATCGTCGACCGCGTGAGGCTCTTCCGCGATGCCTGCGTCGCGGTCGCGCACGGCCACCGGATGGGGATCATTCACCGTGACCTCAAGCCGGCCAACATGCTCGTGGACGCGACCGGCGGCGTTAGGATCATCGACTTCGGCGTGTCCCACTGCACGGAGCATGAACCCTCCCTGACGACGATGCACACCACGGCGGGGCATTTTGTGGGAACGCTGCAGTACATGAGCCCCGAACAGTTCGACGGAAGCGCGGCCACACTCGACATCCGCGCCGATGTCTACTCGCTGGGCGTGGTGCTCTACGAACTGCTCACGGGGCGGCTGCCTTACGAAGTCAAACGCCGCTCGGTTTACGATGCCGCCCGGATCGTGAAAGAGGTTGTTCCAGAGCCGATCTCTCGGACAAGCCGCCGTCTCCGGGGCGATCTGGAGACGATCGTCGCGAAGTGCCTCGAGAAGGATCGCAGCCACCGGTATGCGAATGCCGCTGACCTGGAGTCTGACCTGGCCCGGCATCTGCGCGGTGAATCGATCGCTGCGCGGCCGCCGGGCCTGCTCGATGGCGTGACCCGGCTCGCCCGCCGACACCCCCTGGCGGCTGCGGCTACGATGGGAATGGTTGCGGCCCTTGGATTCGGCATCGCAGGCATCGCGATATATGCCTGGCGAGCCGAGGCCGCGCGGCAGGAGGCGGTGGAGCTGGCCGGAGTGGCCGCCCGCGAGAAGGCGCGGGCCGACGTCGAAGCGGCCACCGCCAGGCAGCGTCTCTACGTGGCCAACCTTCAGGCCATCCAGTCGTGCCTCGACAGGAAAAATCTCCGGCTGGCCCGCCAGCTCGAGACAGAAAACGCTGCCATCATAGGCTCCGACTTTCCCCTAGAGATGCTCTGCCTGTCCGCCGACCTCGACGGCGCCCTGGTCGCCATGGAGACAGCACAGGGCCCAGTAACCAGGCTTGAATACAGCCCCGATAGTCGTGTCCTCGCGGTCGCAAGTGTCCCTCTTTCCTTGGTGGGGCCAAGACTATCATCGGGGGCTTCCATGGTTCCGCGGGAGACACTCCAGACCGAGCTTCGCCAGGCCACGACCGCCGACCCTCTGCTTCTGGCCATCAGCGGGGCCCGCCCCGCGACCGCCGCGACCGCCGCGGCCGGCTGGGCGCCGGGCTGGGCCACGCCCGGCCGTGCTCAGGGAAGCGAGGGGGGCGAATCGCCCACCGGGATCCAGCCGCTCGCGGTCAGCCCGGATGGCATCTGGGCGGCCGTGCCGGCTCCGGAAGGCCGGCTGCGAGTCGTGAACACCGCGACCGGCCGAACGGATTCGGTCATCGACGTGGGCCGCGGACAACTCATGCTGGTGGAGTTCCTGGCCGGTCGCCCGCGCCTCGCCACCTTGACTCATGAAGGACGGATCACGCTCTGGGAGGTGGATTCCGGACGTGCCCTGGCCGCCCTGGGGGACGACGACGTCAGGGTCAGTCGGTTCCATTCCAGTGCCGATGGTTCACGGCTGGCGCTGGTGCTGCACCCGACCGGTACGGCTCCGAGTTCCCTGGCTTTGTACGACACGGTCGGGTGGGATCGGCTTGCCACGTTGCCCATGCGTCGGCTCTCCCGGGACCAAAGAATCGTGGCGTTCAGTCCGGATAGCCGTTTCCTGATCACGAGCTATGACGAGCCCGATCTCCATGTCTGGAGCGCGGACGACGGCACGATCGTGGCCCGCCTGCCAGGCAATGCCTCGCCCGTAAGGACAGCGATTTTCGCTCCCGACGGCGGCCAGATCGCCACAGGTGCGGGCAACGGACTGGTGTCTCTCTGGAACACCCGCACGTGGTCTCTGGAACGGTCGTTCATGGGCCATGCCGAGCAGGTGATCAGGCTAGCCTTCAGCCCTGACGGTGCGACGCTCGCCTCCGGCTCGATCGACGGCACGATCCGCACCTGGCCACGTGCGGGCCCGCTGCGGCTTGCCGAGCTGCCGGGCGCGGAGGTTTGCAGCCTTGTCGCCTTCAGTCCAGCTGGTGATCAGCTGGCCATGGCCCGGACTCCATCGGGGGTCGTGGAACTCTGGAACCCGCTCACGGCGGAAAGGCTGCGGACGCTCGACGGGCCCGGCGGCGACGTCAAGGAGATCGCCTACGCCGGCGATGGGGAATCCATCGCCGCCGCCTTCGCGCCGCCCGGGCAGCCAGGGACCATCTGCGTCTGGGATTCGGCGAATGGTGAGCGGGTGGCGACGTTCGCTGGCCACACGAACGGGGCGAAAAACGCGGCCTTCAGCCCCGATGGTAGTCAACTGCTGACGACGTCGATCGCGGGCCAGATGATGACCTGGGACCTTCGCACCGGCCGGAAACTCCTGGAAGTCTTTTCCGCGCCGATCCGTCGCCACATCACGACGGGCGCGGTCTTCGGGCTCGGGGGTGCCCGGATCGCAACCGGAGCCGGACGAGTGTTCGATGCGACGACGGGCGAGGAGATGAAAGTGCATGCGAGACTTGGCCAGGTGTGTTGCGTCGCCGTGAGCCCCGACGGTCGCACCGCCGCGCTGGCCCGGGTCATGGGCCACGTGAATCTGGTCGACTTCGCGACCGGAGAAGGGTTCGCCGAGCTCGCCGGCCATACGAAGGCCGCGCAGGCGATCACCTTCAGCCCCGACGGCAAGCAATTGGCCACCGGATCGCTGGACGGGACGGCCCGGCTGTGGGATGCCCGCAGCGGTGTTCTATTGCAGGTTCTTCGTGGCCACGACGGCCCTGTCAATGCGGTACTCTTCACCCCTGACGGTGGCCGGGTCGTCACGGCTTCCCGGGATGGCACGGTGCGAATCTGGGACGTGACCCAGGGCCAGCAGTTGCTCGCCTTGCCAGGACGAACGGAGACCCCCGAGGCGATTGCCCTATCGCCGGATGGCCGGCGGCTGGTGACCGTTCTCCCCGAGGGAAGGGTGCGGATCTGGGGCGTTTCAAATGCGGCCATCACCGCAGCTCGGGCAGCGGCGGCCGGCCCAAGGCCGCCGGCGGCTCCTCGAGCGCGTGTAGAAACGCCTCCAGATCGTCAAGATCCTGCCGGTTGAGGCCAAGCGGCCTGAGGTGCGGCGACTTCCGCGGAAAGAGCGGATCGTCCTGCTCGAAATCGTCCTGCTTCAGCGTCACCATCCCGGCGTTGTACATGCTGAGCACTCCGCGGAGTGGGAACGTCCCGGTGTGCATCAGCGGCGCGGTGCGGGTGACGTTGCGGAGCGAGGGCGTGCGAAAGCGGCCCACGTCCCGGGCGTCCCGCGTCACGGCATACCGGCCGCGATCCTCGTTGTTTCTGCCGTAGAAGCTCAGGCCCAGGTCGTGGTAGAGACCATCGCTGAACAGCGGGCCATGATGACAGTTCATGCAGCGGGCTTCCCGGCGAAAGAGGTCGAGGCCGATGATCTCGTCATCAGCCAGTGCCGAGACCTCGCCGCGGAGAAAATCGTCGAACCGCGACCGCCCCCCCACCACCGTTCGCTCGAAGCAGGCTAATGCCTTGATCACGCCCGCGAACGTGACCGGCTCCCCCGGATAGGCCCGCTCGTAAAGCTCACGGTAGGCCGGGCTGCCGTCGATCATGCCCACCACGTGCGCTTCGTTCGAGGCCATCTCGTGGGGGTTTGTGAGCGCCATCTCGGCCTGGTGCTCGAGGGTCGGTGCCCGGCCGTCCCAGAAGAAGGCGGCCTGGAACCCGACGTTGAGGATGGACGGAGCGTTCCGTCCGGGCAACGCGCCGCGGGGCTCGCTGATCGCCCGGCCGTCCGCCCAGCCGAGGGCAGGTTCGTGGCAGGAAACGCATGCCAGCTTGCCGCTGGGAGAGAGTCGGGCATCGAAGAACAGCGTTCGCCCCAGGGCCGCCTTGGCCGGGGTCAGGGCATTCGCCTCGGGATGCACCACCGAGGGCAGGCAGCCGATATCCCGCCATGCCACCCCCGGGTCAACGACGGGAGCCGGCCATGCCCTCGGATCGGCCCGATAGGTCTCCCGCAACTGCCGCGCCAGCACGGACCGTTCGTCGGGCGAGCGGATCGGCCGGAGTGCTATCCGGCCCGCGTCAGCCTGCTCGTCCGCAGCACGAGGCGACAAGCCGGCCAGCGACAAGCCGGCGACGCAGCAACCCCAGACCAGCCTATTCACAGTGTGTTGCATCCGCTCGAGTCGTGCGGAACGGCGTTCGGCAGCCGGACGGGCATGGCGGGGGATCGCTTCCGTCGGCGTCCGGCCCCGGTGGGCGGAGTGTAATGCCGCCCCGGGCGTCCGATCAACGAATAGGCCTACCGTCGCACTCACTAGGCGCACCCCCCTCGCCATAGGTAAACTCCCCGGAGGGGGTCTATTAAGTTGCTTGATGATAAAAATTGCTTGGGACTCTTGAGACCGATCAGGGATACGATCGCTCGTCGCCCGGGCTGGCTCATGGGCCGCCCCGGCTTCTCGCTGGTCGAACTCCTGGTCGTGATGGCAATCATCGGCATCCTGTCCGCGCTCGGGCTCACCTCGATCCAGTCGGTTCGTGAGCGGGCCCGGAGGCTGCACTGTGCCAACAGCCTCCGGCAGGTCGGCCTGGCCATGCGACTGTCCGCCGATTTCCGCCGGGGCTTTTTTCCGGACGCCACCAAAACCGGCAACTTCTCCTACCGGATGGCACCGGGACTGCGGACACCGGACGACCCCGGCGCACTCCCCGAGGTGTACGGCTTGGAGGCTGTCTACGTGAAGGAGGGCGTGCTCCCCCAGGCCAGCGGCATTTGGGTGTGCCCGAGCCAGGGCTCTCGCGAACGGTCGTATCGCAACACCTACGCCTTCAGCATCGCCAAGGTGCTCAGCCGCCGCAACCCACCGAACCAGGCCACCATGCTGTTCGTCTGGGACAACTACTCGTTCCATCCCGGCCTCTCCGGCTTCCGTGGCCCCTTTGCCGGCTACGGCATCCCGGCTTCTCGACGCACCAGTCCCCACGCCGCGTCCCCCTCCAGCTCCGCCGCCTACAACGCCCTGTACCTCGATGGCCGCATCGACTTCATCGTCAACTGACCGCGTCCGCTTCGGATGGCGGCCGCTGGCCGCCATCGCCTGGGTGCTCGCCGCCTCCGGGGTCGCGTCTGCGCAGGATTTGCTCACGACCGTGGTGTCTCGCAGCAATGCGGTTCCCGGCACGGCGGCCCTGGCAACGTTTGGTGTCGATCCCACCGGCAGCGCCGGGGGTACGGTCTACTCCGCCGGCTTCGGCAGCGGGGCCGAACTCCGGC
>CAXNGP010000024.1:0-12693 GCA_964201845.1 Pirellulales bacterium | reverse complement strand
GCCGCGAGCACGGTCGTGGCCCGGGTGATCCTCACCGAGCCCTCGTTCTGGACGCCCGAGCTGCCGAGCCTCTATCGGCTCGAGGCCCGGCTCGTCGCCGCGGGCCGCGAGGTCGCCACATGGAAGCGGCCCGTGGGGCTGCGCCGCCTGGGCGTCCGCGGCCGGTCGCTCTGGCTCGACGGCCGACGGTACGTGCCGCGCGGGCTCGTGGGTCCCGCGGACGACCCGGCAGCGTTTCGGGCCGCGTCGCTCGCGGTGGTCGTGCCCGACCCGTCCGAAGCGTTCCTGGCCCACTGCGACGCCGAGGGCGTGGCGGCCATCGCCCTGCTTGCTGACGCCGCCGGCAAGCCGTGCGACCTCGAGGCCGCGGCCGCCACCATCGCCCGCTGGGCCTGGCATCCGGCGCTGGTCGCGGCCGTCGTGCCCCGCGGTGTGTCGGCCGAGGCGGCCGGAGGCCTTGCGACCGCGACTCGTGGCCGGCGGGGCACGCTGTTGGTCGCCTGGGAGGCCGACGGCTCGCGCCCGCCGCCCGCCGTTCCTGTCGGCATCGATCTGCTCGTGGTCACGCTGCCGGCCGGCGGCGTGCCGCACGAAGCCTGGCGAACCGAACCGCCAGCCGTGCCGCTCGTGGCCCGGCGGCTTGCCGACGAGGCCTCCGCTTCAGCGGCACAGTCGCCGTCGCGCCGGGAGTGCGACGCGCTCCAAGCGGCCCTGGCCGGCTGGGGCACCGCCGCCGGCGCCCCTGCTCCCGATTGGGCCGGCTACGTCGTGGGGTGACGCGACGTCAGCGCACGTCGAGGTCGTAGCGGACAGGCCGCGGGCCGGATGCGGGAACGACGAGGTCCGGCGGCTGGAACGCCTGCGGCACGAGGTCCGGTGTAGGGGCGTCGTGCGTCTTGACGTCGAGCGGCTTCTTGGGCGCGGCCGTGCACTCGACCCGCACCTCGTAGGTGCCCGGCCGCAGGCCGTCGCCGTCCTTGAAGGTCGTGGCCCGGAAGATTCCATCCTGCATGAACAGCGCCGTGCCCGGCAGCGATCCGGTCCGATCCTGCTTGAGATTCTTCGACATCTCGCGAGGCACGAAGTACAGGTAGCCGGGCCCCGGCGGGCTCTTTCCGCTGAAGCTGACGCGGCCCTCGACGGGTACCAAGCCCTTGGAGCCACAGCCCGTGGCGCCGCACAGGGCGACAGTCACCGCCAGGATGCGCCATCCGCAGTCGATGACAGGTCGCGTCATTCGATGCTCGCCGGCGCGACGTCGAGGCTGCCGAGCCTCCGCGTGCCCAGGGCCCAGAGCACGGGGAACGACATGGTCTCGGAGAGGAACTGGGTGGAGCCGTCGGCCATCGCCACCATCGCGCCACCGGAGTGCCGGCTCTTGATGCCGTTCACCCGGTGGTCGATGGCGGCGCCTGCCCCGGAGTCATGGCCGCCATCGGGCACGATTTCGCCGGGCAGCGCGAACGTGTTGATCGGGGTGCTCAGCAGCACCGTCATCGGGTTGGTGACGTAGATGCCGTTGTGCACCGTTTCCGCAGGCAGCGTCTCGCCGAGGAGGATCGTGTTGGAGAGCCCGTCCCGGCAGTCGTCGAAGGTGATCCGCACCGGATTGTTGCCGAAGAAGCCGGGAAAGTAGCCGTCCTTGCCGAGATGGCCGGCGTCACCCGGGTTGCCGTTGCAGCAGGGGTTCGTCCTCGACGGCGTCGCCGACGTGCCCCAGGTCGCGTTCGTCGGGCAGAGTTGGCAGGTGCCCCGGGCGTGGCTCGGGCCGAGCGAACCGGCGTACCACTGGCCGTGCCCGCGGCTAGTACCGGTCGCCATGCTGCAGCGATTCTCCAGCACCGGGTCGGACGAGAACGGGTCGCTCGGACAGGCGTGCCCCGGGAGGACCCTCTGGCTCAAGTCGGCATTGGAAACCGGTTTGGTCGCGGAGGTCGTCGTGTCGCCGACCTTCTTCGCGAAATCGAATCCGTCATGAATGTTCTGGAGTTCGAGTTGCGGAAAGATCTCGACGTTCCACGTATCCGGCCGGCCGAGCGTCCACGCGTTCGCTCCGCCGCTGGCCGTGGCCGTGGGGTTCTCGGCGTTGCGGTTGCAGATCGTCCGGGGGAGGCCGCCTTGGATCGTGTGATACGACTGCAGCCCGAGCGCGATCTGTTTGATGTTGTTGCCGCACTGGAGGCGGCGGGCCGACTCGCGGGCACCCTGCACGGCCGGCAGGAGCAGCGCTACCAAGGTCGCGATGATCGCGATCACGACCAGCATTTCGACGAGCGTGAACCCGTGTCGGGCCTGCGCAGTGTTGCGGTGTGGTGCCATGGTGCCTCCCCCAGATTGATTGTACCGGCTGTGGCACCCGCCGCTAGACCTTGTCGGGCAGCGTGTAGCCCGCGCGGGAGGGCCGCGAGAGGAAGCGGTTGGCCTCGTCGGAGTTGGTGAACCGCTCGGCGACGGCGTCCCAGTGGAGTCGCTTGCTGGTCTCGCCCGTCAGGCCGCTCACCCAGCGGGCGATGTTGGCCAGGTGGCCCAGCGACGTGGATCGCTGGCCCACCTCCGCGCCGGCGGCCGGCTCCTCACGGCTCTTGATGCAGTCGAGCCAGTTCTGGTGGTGGTCGGTGCTGCGGATGAGGTCCACGGCCTCTGCCGCGGCCGGATCGACGGCGAGGTCGGCCGGATCGGCCTTGAAGCCACCCCGCTGGAGCGTGAGTCGGCCCTTGTCGCCCACGAAGGTCACGCCAAACTGCGGGCCGCCCGCGAGTTCCAGGAGGATGTCGCCGGGATACCGCATGCAGACCTTCGGCGTGCTCGGCCCCTTCTGGCGGCCCCCCGGCGCCTCGGGCGTGCTCACCTGCGGCTGAAACGCGGCCCCCTCCACCCAGACTTCCTCGGGGCCGCCCGCGTCCATGCCCAGGCCCCACTGGGCCATGTCGAGGCCGTGGGCCCCCCAGTCGGTCATCGCACCCCCGGAGAAGGGCCGCAGCGACACCCAGCTCGGATCGCTGCGATTGTCCCAGACCACCGTGTTGAAGGGAAGCAGGTCGGCGGGGCCGCACCACCGCTCCCAATCGAGGCCTTCAGGCACCGGCTGCTCGGGGAACTCGGGCTCCATCGGGCTGGCATAGTTGGAGGCGATCACGCGAGTGATCTTGCCGAGCCCGCCGGCGCGGACGAGTCGGCAACCGGCCTGCTCCTTGCTTCCCGACCGCTGCTGCATCCCGGTCTGGAGCACGCGGCCATGCTTGCGGACGGCCTCCACGACCTTGCGGCCTTCGACGATCGAGTAGGCCAGCGGCTTCTCGCAGTAGATGTCTTTGCCGGCCTGGGCGGCGTGAATGCAGCACAGGGCGTGCCAGTGGTGGGGCGTGGCCACGATCACGGCATCGATGTCCTTGCGGTCAAGCAGGGCCCGGTAGTCTTGGTGCACGCTCTTGGCCCCCACCTCGCCGGCCACCTTTTCCGCCCGCGGGAGGTAGACGTCGGAGATCGCCGCCACGCTCGCCCGCTTGGCGAACGAGCGGACGAGCCCCGAGCCCTGATTGCCCACACCGATCCCGCCGATCACGATCCGCTCGTTGGCCCCGAAGGCCCGGGCTGGAATGAAGGTGGGGGCCGTGCCGGACGCGACGGCGGCTCCGAGGCCGGTCGTGAGGCCGGAGCGAAGCAGGGTGCGACGGTGGAAGCGGGCAGTCATGGCATGATCCTGAACGGGGAAAGGGGGCGGCGGACGAACGCCCGGCCGCGGTTCATCAGGCCAGCTACGGCTTGGCCTCGGCCTTGCGGCCCGACACTTTCACGGCCGTGAAGTCGTTCATGTCGTCGAACGAGCCGATTCCGACGCGGCCGCTGGTGAAGGTCGTGTCGGTGGTCTCCATCAGCGGTGTCGCGAGGTCGTCGAAATAGACGGCGATCCGGCCGGTGGCCGTGTCGCGGACGAGTTTGACGGTGTGCCACTGGTCGTCCCAGGGCACGGGCTTGGTGTTCTTGGTGAGCGGGCGGCGGGGGGCGCCGTCCACGATCATGATCTGGCCGCTGGCCGGGTCGGGCTTGGCCCCGAGGTGCACGTAGTAAAAGTGCTCGGGGTCGCGCCAGTTGAAGAACACGCAGCAGTCGCGGTGGCCGCCCGTGTCCCGCGTGCTCTTCACCTGGAAGGTGATCACGGTGTCGGTGAGCTCGAGATCCTTGACGAGCGCCACGTTGTGGGGGCTGCGGACCTTGGGCTGGTAGTTGCTCGTCCGCTTGTTCAGACCCCAGACGGCCCGGTCGCCGTCCTTGCCCAGCGTCCAGGCGGCCGGGTCGGTCGGCTCCCAGCGGTCGGCCCCCCGCGAGAAGTCGTCTTCGAATACCGGCGGCAGCGGCTCGTCGGCCCGGGCGGGCAGCGCGAGCGCAGCGGCGAGGAGCAGGGGGCAGAGCAGGAAGCGGCGGGGCATCGGAATCTCCGAAGGGTTTTGAGGAACTGAATCAACAACCCATTTCTCGCGTCCAACGAAGTGGGCCGGGGTTACCCGTGCCATCTCGTCGGCCGCTCGCGACGGCCATCCCGGCCTCTGCTCGCTCGAAGGAAACCGCGCTCCGCCATCGTGGCTCCGCTCGGTTTCCTACGCCGCTCGATTGGCACGGGCAACCCCTTCGGTCTCGAGAATCTCAGCCGGGTCTCAAACGGGGACAGTCCCCGGGTCAAACGCGAGTCGCGTCGGGCACCTCGAAGCCCTTGGTGTTGGGGTCCTTGAGCAGGGCGTTGGCCGCCTCGGCGTGATCGCCCGTGTGCCGCTCGGTGGCGGGGTCGAACGTGAGCATCGGACCGACGCGATAGGTGGCTCCGTCCGCGGGAATGCCCACGCCGTCCCGCATGATCGCGTGGAGCTTCTCGAAGTGTCCGGCCACGTCGGCCCGGTCCCCGAACCGGCCGGCCTTGGCGTCGAAGGGCAGTTGGCTGCCGAGCCGGTAGGAGTTGTTCATCAGGTGTCCGAGCACGCACCCGTAATGGGCGTCGAGCACGTTGCCGTTGGCCAGGCCGGGGTCGCCCGCCCGCACCGCCGCGACGAAGCTCCTCCAGTTGCCGCCCGGGGTGACCTTGCCTTCGGGAAGCTTCAGCGCCTCCGCCTTGTCGCTGCCGGGACGGCGGATCGTGTACTTCCCCTCGCCCGTGATGACACTGCCATCCTCGAGGTAGTACTCGTTGAAGACCTGGCTCTGGTAGCCCTTGTAGTTCACGTTGCGGACGTTGAAGAGCACCATCTGGCCGTTGGGATACTCAGCCATCGCGAACATCGTGTTGGGCGTCTCACCTTGGTCATTCCAGAGGAACCGGCCGCCCAGGGCCACGGCCCGCACGGGGTGGGTTTGGTCGTCGTCGATCGCCCAGCGGGCCACGTCGAGCTGGTGGGTGCCCTGGTTGTTGAGGTCTCCGTTGCCGGTCTTCCAGAACCAGTGCCAGTTGTAGTGGACGAGATTCGGGTTGAAGTGCTCGATCATGGCCGGCCCCTTCCAGAGGTCCCAGTCGAGCGTGGCGGGCGGGTCACCGTCGGGCTTGGTGCCGATCCCCGAGCGGGGCTTGCAGCAGTAGCCGTAGGCGATCTTGAGCTTCGGCAGGGTGCCGTTCTTCAGGGCCTCGTGGAGCGCAGCAATCCCGCCATTGCTGCGGCGCTGGGTGCCGTGCTGGACGACCACGCCATACTTCTTCTGGGCCGCGACGGCCACCCGCCCCTCGACCACGTCGTGGCTGAGCGGCTTCTCGACGTAGACGTGCTTGCCCGCCTGGGCGGCCAGGATCGTCATCAGCGAGTGCCAGTGGTTGGGGGCGGCGATCGAGATCGCGTCGATGCTCTTGTCGTCGAGGATCCGGCGGAAGTCCTGCTCCCCCGTGGTGATCAGCGGCTGGTCGCCCGCCTTCTTGGCAAGCCCGGCAAGGGTACGGTCGAGCACCTTCTGGTCGGGATCGCAGACGGCGGCGATCTCCACGCCGGGGATGCCGCCGAACCCGTCGATGTGGCTCTTGCCGCGGCCGTTACAGCCGAGGACGGCGATCCGGATCCGGTCGTTGGCCCCGGCGACGGCCCGGGAGGCCCGGGTGCCCGTGATCAGAAGTGAGCCGGCCGCCGCGGACGAGGTGAGAAACCGACGACGCGATGCGGAGACGCTCATGGTGAAGCTCTGAGGGCGGCCAGGAGATCGGTCCTCGAACAGAATACCCGGATCATGGTTTCGGCCGCAGGGCCCGGTCAAAGAAGGCGGCGAATCGCATCACGTCCAGCGGCATCGTCAGCCACCCGTGCCCGCCGCCCGCGACGGTCACCAGCGTGACGTCCGCCCCCTCCTCGAGGCCGCGATCGCGAAACCGCACCGACTGGTCGAGGGTCACGAGCGTGTCGCGGTCGCCGTGGTGGATCAGCACCGGCGGCAGTGCGGCGGTGACGTGATCGATCGGCGACAGCTCGTGGGCCTGCGGCTGCCAGGTGGCCATGTCCACCGGTTCCTGGCGAAACGCGGCCCGAAAGTGGATCGGCGGGCCGCCGTCGCCCGGGTCCTCCGTGGAGCCCCCGAGGTTCGTGAGGTCCGTCACCGGGAAGAAGACCGCGGCCGCCTGCACGCGGCTCGACTCCCGGTCGACCGGATCGACGGCATCGGACGGCCCCGGGCCGCCCCGCGTCGCCAGCAGCAGCGCCAGGTGGCCCCCCGAGCTGCCCCCGCCGATGCCGATCCGGTCGGGATCAATGCCGTATTCATCGGCGTGTGTCCGCACGAACCGCACGCCCCGCGAGACGTCGGCAAAGATCTCCGCGACCGACGCCTTGGGCTGTGACACGTGGCCGACGGCGAACACCGTGAAGCCCCGCCGTAGCAACGGGGCCACAAGCCAAGGGCGAATCGTGGCCGGATCGGACCGCCAGCCACCGCTCACGATCACCACGATGCCCAGGCCGTTGGAAGACCGGGGGCGGAGCACGTCGAGTGTCAGGGGCTGGCCGTGGCGGCGGCCATACTCGATACCGCGAGTCCACTCGCAGGACGGATGGAAATAGATCCACCCGGCGATGATGCCGCCGACAACGGTCGCGGCCGCGGCGGCGACCACGAGCCAAAGCCGCCGGCCGAACCGCGCTCCCGTGGCGGCCGCACCCTCCAACGTGTGTCGCGGAACCGAGTCCATGCGCCGCAGACTACCGCGCCGCCGGCCCGGCCAGCGGTCGGACAGGCGGGAGGTTCGGCCCCGCTGGTAGCATCGGGGCATGCCCGGCTTCGATCCCGACCGCTACTCCCGCCAAACCCGGTTCGCGCCTCTGGGCCCCGCCGGGCAGGAGAAACTCGCCTCCGCCCGCGTGGCGGTGCTGGGGTGCGGTGCGCTCGGGGCGGTGTCGGCGCTGGCCCTCGCCCGGGCCGGGGTGGGCTTCCTGCGGCTGATCGACCGCGACGTGCCCGAACCATCGAACCTCCCGCGGCAGCCACTCTTCGACGAGGCCGATGTCGCCGCGGGGCTCCCCAAGGCCGTGGCGGCAGCGCGGCATCTGACACGCATCAACTCCGCCCTGATGATCGAGCCGGTCGTCGCCGATCTCACGGCGTCGAACGCCCTGGGCCTGCTCGGGGGCGTGGATGTGATCGTGGATGGCACTGACAACCTCGAGGCCCGCTATCTTGCCAACGAGGTGGCCTTTCGCACGGGCATCCCCTGGGTGCACGGCGGTGCGATCGGGGCCGAGGGCCGCGTGCTGACGGTGATTCCCGGCAGGACCGCCTGCCTACGGTGCGTCGTGCCCGAGCCGCCGCCACCGGGCACGCTTCCCACCTGCGACACGGCGGGGATCATCGGCCCGGCGGCGTTGGTGGTCGGCGCCGTCCAGGCCACCGAGGCGATCAAGCTGCTCGTCGGCGCCGCCGAGGCCACCGCCGGCCGGATGCTGGCCTGCGACCTCTGGTCGTTTCAGTGGCGCGTGGTCGATCTGGCGCCGCTGGCCGCCGTCGGCTGCCCGACATGCCGCTCGGGCGACGCTCCCTGGCTCGACGGCCGGCACGGCGCGGCGGCGACGACGCTCTGCGGTCGCGACGCGGTGCAGGTGGCGGCCGCCGCCGGGGAAAGCCGCGTCGACCTGCCGGCATTGGCCGCACGGCTCGCCAGCGTGGCGACCGTGACCGCGAACGAATGGCTGCTGCGAGCGGAGGTCGAGCCAGGCATCCGGCTCTCGGTCTTCGCCGACGGCCGGGCGATCGTCGACGGCACCAGCGACCTGGCCCGTGGCCGGGCGATCGTGGCCCGCTACCTGTAGTCAGTACTTCAGGCCGTTGCGCCGCAGGTGCACGAGCGGCGGAGCATCGGGCCGCCCGCCCGCCGCCTCGATCTGGCCGAGCACCAGCACATGGTCGGCTCCGGCGGCTGCAGCCTCGGCGACGGGCCTGCATTCCATCCAGCCGGCCGCTTCGGCGAGCGCCGCGATGCCGGACGGTGTGCGGGTGATGGCGAGCCCCGCGAAGGGATCCTCGCCGTCGGGCGGCGGCTTACCGAACCGGGCCAGCAGGCTCCGCTGCGACTCCGCCAGCACGTTGACCGCGAACGGGCCGCCCGCGCGCACCACGGCGAGCAGATCCCGCGATGTGCCGACGGCCACCGAAACGAGCGGCGGCTCGAAGCCGCTTTGCATCACCCAACTGGCCAGCATCCCGCGGTCGGAATCCGCCGCTCGCCAACTCACGATGAACAGGCCGCTGGGGATCCGGCCGAGGGCTGCGGCGAAGCCGTCGAGATCGGTGGGCGCGGGTGTCTGGGGCGGCAGGGGCATCGTGGTGAGCCTCGGTGAAGGGGTGGTCGAAGGAAGCTGGCTGGGCGTGGGATTCTCGATCTCACCCAGCCTGCCGTCGCGGAGCGAAAAAAGTCGCGACGCCATAAACGCGTCGCGAATCGGAGCGGGCGAGAGCCGATCAGACTGTAGTCGGTCTGATCCGGTTCATTAGAGTCTGGCGGCAAAACCATGCCGGCTGCAACCTGCGCGGATCGACGTCCGTTTCAGGCCGCCAGCGAGTCGCCCCAACGGCCTGAGCCTGGGTTGCCCAAACGCTCGTTGCCCGAGATGCCTTTGTCCACCATCCCTGTGCCGATCTGCCGCAGGTTCGTGCCGATCTGCCGCGCGTTCGTGGCACTGGGCTGCCTCGTGGCGGTGCCGGCCGTGGCGCAGGATTTCGTGGCAGACGCCCTGCCGCCACCGGCCTCCGCCGAGGTGCAAGGGTTGCCCCCGGCCGAGCCCGGGGGGCCGGTGTTCCTCGACGACCCGTACCTCCCTGGGCCTTATCGTGAGGGGAGCGCGACCGGAGTGCCTGGCGATGCATTCGACGACCTGTGGGCCGCACGGCCCTGGTCCTGGCACATCCTGCCCAACAACCTGATCTATACGAGCTACCTGGCCGGGCCGAAGGAACCGCGGTTCGCCACGGTCTGGTACGACGACACGGCGCCCGACCCATTCACCCCGTCCGAGTCGGGCGGCTGGCTGTGGGACAGCACGCTCGGCGGGCGGGTCTCCGTGCTCCGGTATGGCACCGACACGGTGCTCCATCCCCAGGGCTTCGAGGTGCAACTCGAGGGCGCGGCGTTCGTGCGGCTCGATCCGGCCCGCGACCGCGATCTCGTGTCGAGCGACTACCGGTTCGGCATTCCGCTGATCTACGGCGTGGGCCGCTGGCAGACGAAACTCGCCTACTACCACAACAGCGCGCACCTGGGCGACGAGGCGATGATCCGGTATCCGGATTTCCCACGAGTGAACTACGTCCGCGACGCGATCGTTTTGGGCGGCTCGTGGTATGCGCTCGACTGGCTGCGGCTGTACGGCGAGTTCGGGTATTCGTTCTTCAACTCGGGCGGCTCGGAGCCCTGGGAGTTTCAGGCCGGCACGGAGCTCATTCAGGCCCGGCCCACGGGCATCCACGGCGCGCCGTTCCTGGCCGTCAACGGCATGAGCCGGCAGGAGCTCGATTGGGGTGGCAATGTCTGCGTGCAGACGGGCTGGGCCTGGCGGGGTGATCGAAGTGAGAAGCTCTTTCGGATCGGCTTCGAGTACCTCTACGGCTCCGACCCACAGTACGAGTTCGCCTTCTACAACCAGAACCGGGCCGGGATCGGGATGTGGTATGACTACTAGCTTGACGGTTGCGGGGCCATCCATGGCCCCCGCAGCCTTGCCGGCCCTCCGGCCGGCGGTCGCACCTCCGGGCGACCGTGTTCGTGCGTCTGGCGGTGTGGACGCCGCGAGCAGACGAATCCCGGTCGGCATCGTCGTTCGTGGCTAGGTTTCAGCCGTGCCGTTGCTTGCGATCGAGACGACGTGTGACGAGACCGCGGCGGCGGTGGTGACCCGCGGCCGGGAGGTGCTTTCGAGCGTCGTCGCCAGCCAGGAGAAGCTCCACGCCAAGTATCGCGGCGTCGTGCCCGAACTGGCCTCGCGGGCTCACGTCGAGCGGATCATTCCCGTCATCGACGAGGCGGTGGCGCGGGCGGGCATCTCGCGTGGCGACATCGAGGCGGTGGCGGTCGCCGTGACGCCCGGGCTGGTCGGCTCGCTGCTCGTGGGCCTGGCCGCCGCCAAGGGCATCGCGGCCACTCTCCGTCTGCCCATCGTCGGCTACGACCACATCGCCGCCCACCTCTACGCCTGCCGGCTGGCGCATGGCACGGCCATGACCTACCCCTGCGTGGGGCTGGTGGCCAGCGGCGGGCACACGTCGCTGTTTCACGTCCACGACCCGCTCACCCTCGAGCGGCTCGGGGGCACGATCGACGACGCCGCCGGCGAGGCGTTCGACAAGGCGGCTGCGATTCTCGGCCTCGGCTATCCGGGCGGGCCCGAGATCGAGTTGGCGGCCCGCGGTGGCGATCCCAAGTCGCATCGGCTGCCCCGCCCGCTGCGGGCCGACCACGACCGGCTCGATCTGAGCTTCAGCGGGCTCAAAACCGCCCTGCGGTATCTGGTGCGGCCACCCGGGGCGCCGGCCGACACGCCTGTGCCCGAGGGTCGGGCGCGGGCCGACCTCGCAGCGGCGTTTCAGCAGGCCGTGGTCGATTCCATCGTCGCCAAGGTCGAGTTGGCCCTCGAGAAGACGGGCTGTCGCACGGTCGCGGTCGGCGGGGGTGTGGCCGCCAACACGCTCTTGCGGGAGTCGCTCGTCGCACTGGGAAGGCGGCGGGGCGTGGCCGTGCTCGTGCCACCGATGGCGCTCTGCACCGACAACGCGGCGATGGGGGCGATCGCCTGGGAGCGGCTGGAGCGGGGCGACGACGACGGCCTCACGCTCGACATCCGCCCGGGCACCGACCGCAGCCGGCGGGCATGAGCTGAGCGCTCACGTAGGTTCGGGGTTGCCCATGCCATCTCGCCGGACGCTCCAAGGTGACGCAAGCTCGGAGTTGCCCGTGCCATCTCGCTACACGTTCACTCCGGCCCTCCCGGCCTCCATTCACTGCGTGTCCGCTCGCTTCGGCATCCTGCCTGCGCTCGCTTCCACAGCTCGCTCGAGGGCACGGGCAACCCCTCGCAGCCCAACGATCAAGGCAGCACCGCATCTCAGGTTGCTGCGCATCGATTCGTCTGAACGAACGCTGCGGGCCGCAACGCCCACGAGCACGGCCGCCCGGAGGTGCGGCCGCCGGGCGGAGGCCCGGCAAGGCTGCAATGGCCAGGGATGGCATTGCAGCCCTGAAGCAGGTGCGGCCGCCGGGCGGAGGCCCGGCAAGGCTGCAATGGCCAGGGATGGCATTACAGCCCTGAAGCAGGTGCGGCCGCCGGGCGGAGGCCCGGCAAGGCGGCAGGGGGCAGGGATGCCCCTGCAGCCGTGAAACAATCCTCAGCCGAAGCGGGCGACGGCGTACGACTTCTTGCCCGACCGCAGCACGAGCGTGGCCGTGCCCGCCAGATCCCGCGGCGTGAGCCGGTAGCCCACGTCGGCGATGCGACGGTTGTTCACGTAGGCGCCCCCCTGCTCGATCGTGCGGCGGGCCGCCCCCTTGCTTTGCGCGAGGCCCGTCGCGGTCAGGGCGTCGGTCAGGGGCAGGCCCTCACCGTCGAGCGCCGCCCGCGGAAACTCGCTGCTCGGAACGTCGGCGAAGATCTCGGCCAGGGCCGCATCGTCGAGGCTCGCGATCTCAGCGCCGAAGAAGATCTCCGTCGCCTGCCGAGCGGCCGCCAGACCCTCGTCGCCGTGCACCAATCGCGTCAGCTCGGCCGCCAGCCGCTTCTGGCTCTCGCGGGCGGCTGGGTTGGCCGCCCGGGCCTCAGCGAGCGCGTGGATCTCGTCGAGCGGCAGTTCCGTGAGCCGCAGCAGGCAGCGGCCGGCGTCGTCGTCGTCGAGGTTGATCCAATACTGGTAGAAGCGGTAGGGACTCGTGCGGCGGGGATCGAGCCAGACCGCGCCCGAGGCGGTCTTGCCCATCTTCGTGCCATCGGCCTTGGTGAGCAGAGGGCAGGTGATGCCGTGGAGCTCGCGGCCGCGGAGCCGGCGGCCCAGCTCGATGCCGGCGGTGATGTTGCCCCACTGGTCGCTGCCGCCGATTTGCACGCGGCAGTCGAGGGCGTCGGAGAGCTGCACGAAATCCCAGGCTTGGAGCAGCATGTAGCTGAACTCGGTATACGACAGGCCGCCATCGCGGTCGAGGC
This sequence comes from Pirellulales bacterium, assembly GCA_964201845.1. Classification (GTDB taxonomy): domain Bacteria; phylum Planctomycetota; class Planctomycetia; order Pirellulales; family UBA1268; genus QWPN01. Next base: position 58 of record CAXNGP010000024.1, on the reverse strand, counting down.
GGCTCTTGACGGAGTCCTTGGCGAGCATCTGCGAGAGCGGGACGTGCTTGCCCACGTC
>CAXNGP010000023.1:0-12750 GCA_964201845.1 Pirellulales bacterium | reverse complement strand
GCCGCTCGCAGCGGATCCCGGACCGGTCGGCCGTGAACACCGCCTGGATGTCGCTGATCGCCTGCGGCAGCGAGCCATGCTCGTAGTGTCCCGCCTCGAGCGCTCCGCCCACGGTGAACGTGGCCGCCTCGAGCGCGGCGAGCGAGCCGCCGACGGTCCAGTCGAGGTCGATGCGGCCCCGGAGCCCGGCCAGGTGGTCGGCCAGCGGGGCCGCGGCCGGCAGCAGGCCGCGCAGCCGGGGCGAGAGCTCGAGCGCCGCGACCCGGCCGCTGATCGCGAAGCCGCCGGAGGCGTCGAGATGCCCCTCGAAGTCGGCGTGGTCGAAGAGGTCGCCGGCCACCTGGCCACGGAGCACCGTCCGGTTGACGGCGGTCGGCCCCGACTCGGGCCGCAGCTCGAGGCTCACGTTTCGCAGCAGAAAGCGCCGCCCTTCGGCGGCGTCTTCCACCGCGAGCGTTGCGTCCTCGACGTCGACGGGAATCCCTGGCGCCGCCCCCCGGGCGGCGAGCATTTCGGCCACGTTCCAGCGGCCCGTGCCGTCGCGGCTGGCTTGCACGACCGGACGTCGCAGTCGGATCGCCGTGATCCGCGGCTCGCCCGTGGCCAGTTCGGCCAGCGTGGTGCCGCACTCGACGTCGATCTCCTCGATCGTGAGCATCGGGCCACCGCCCGGCACGGCCGACACTCCCTGTTCGCGGCCATCGGCCGAGAGCGAGACGCCGCGAATGATGATGCCCTCACCCTCGACCAGGCTCGCCGACCGGACGGTCACCTCCAACTCCGGAAACTTTTCCCGCAGCCGGATCTCGACCCGGCGCCGCACCTCCTCGCCGATCCGCTGTGACCCCAGCGCAGCGGCCACGATCACCGCCGCCACCGAGAGTGGGAGCGTCCAGCGGACGAGCGTCCAGAGGGTGTCGGCCAGCGGCTTCACGTGGGTGGCGGCGGAGGAGAGGTCGGCGCGGACTTCCCGCGGCGGCGCCGGAATCCACCGGTCGCCGGACGAGAGGCTGCTCAAGGGGCGGGAAAATAGGGATCGCCCCGGCGCCGGGTCAACCCGCGGGGCGGGCCGACTGCCGGGCCAAAACCCGCCATTTATCCAGCCTGCGCCGGTTGCTATAGTCTCGCCACACGCGGGCGCAGGGGGGCCGCATCATCGCACCCCGGCCGCCCTGGCTGCTCGCTTCCAACCCAGTCTGGAGTCCGCCCGCATGGCCGCGAATCACGTCGACCACTCGTCCACCGCCGGTATCGTTCCCAACGCGTCCCGGCTGCTGTGGGCCGGCTTCATGGCGATCCTCGCCGCCGGCGTCGGCTTCGCGATCCGCGGCGGGATCCTCGACAACTGGCGGGAGCAGTTCCAGTTCACGGCCTCGCAGGCGGGCCAGATCACGGGCGCCGGGCTGACCGGGTTTTGCTTCGGGATCATCATCGGTGGCGTGATCGTCGACAAGATCGGCTACGGGAAGCTTGTGGCGTTGGCGTTCCTCGGCCACGTGCTCTCGGCGTTGGTGACCTTCAGTGCCTCGACCCCCGACAACGCCTACCAGCTCCTGTTCTGGGGCTCGTTCATCTTCGCCTTCGCCAACGGCACGCTCGAGGCGGTGGCCAACCCGCTCGTCGCGACCATCTTCCCCAACAACCGCACCCACTACCTCAACATCCTCCACGCCAGTTGGCCGGCCGGAATGATTCTGGGCACGGTCGCCGGCTGGTATCTCGACGACAAGCTGCAGATCAACTGGAAGTATCAGCTCGCCCTGTACCTCGTCCCCACGGCGATCTACGCGGTGATGTTCCTGGGCCAGAAGTTTCCCCGGTCCGAGGCGGCCGAGAAGGGGGCCAGCTTCGTCGACATGTTCCGCAGCGTCGGCATCCTGGGAGCGGCCGTCGCCTGCTTCCTGCTGGCCCTGTTCTTCGGTGACATCCTCAAGAACTTCATCCCCGAGCAGGCCGCCGTCGCGGGCTACGCCATCGGTGGGGCGCTGCTGCTCGCCGTCGCCGTGATGACCAAGTTCTCGATCGGGTCGGTGATGCTCTTCATCCTGTTCGTCACCCACGCCCTGGTCGGCGCGGTCGAACTGGGCACCGATAGCTGGATCCAGAACATCACCGGCAACCTGTTCACGTCCGAGCAGGGCAAGTGGCTCTTCATCTGGACCTCCGCGATCATGTTCGGCCTCCGGTTCTGCGCCCACTTCATCGAGACGAAGCTGGGGCTCTCCCCGATCGGCCTGTTGCTCGTGTCATCGATCCTGGCCTTCGTGGGCCTGCGGTTCGCCAGCGGAATGGACACCTTCCCGGCGGCCCTGGCGGCCCTGGGCATCTACGCCGTGGGCAAGACCTTCTTTTGGCCCACGATGCTGGCCGTGGTCGGCGACCGGTTCCCGCAGACGGGTGCCGTCGCGATGTCGATCATGGGTGGCATCGGCATGCTCTCCGCCGGTCTGATCGGTGGCCCGGGACTCGGCTACTGCAAGGATCGGTTCGCCGGCGAGTCGCTCAAGGCCGGCGATGCGGCCATCTACGAGCAGTACAAGTCGGAGACGCCGAGCCTGTTCCTCAACATCCCGGCCACCCAGGCCTTCGGGCTCGACGGTCCCAAGGTGGCCGCGGCTCGGAAGGCAGCCGGCGAGGCCACCGCCGACCAGAAGGCGGCGGTCGAGGCCGATCAGCAGGGTGACCGGGAGACGCTCAAGGTCGACTCGTTCATCCCGGCGACGATGGCGGTGATCTATCTCGGCTTCCTGCTGTATTTCGCGGCGATCGGCGGCTACAAGCGGGTGGAGATGGACGCGTAGCCCGCGGTTCGAGCACCAACTCGCCGCCGCCGCACCGGGCCCGGATCCCGCCTGGCAGGTCGAACCACGGGGCCTGAGCGGGCCCGCGCATCAGGTCGGCGAGCGCCAGGTAGTGGGAAGCCTTCATGTCGCGGCGGGGCCAGTCCTCCCGACGCCAAATCGCCGCGCACACCTCGGCCAAGAGCTGGGGATCGAGCCGCTCGAGATCGGCCGTGCGCACGGCCACGCCGCCCCCCTCGAGCCGCCGCGATCGAACATCGAGCAGATGGTCCGCGGCGCTCGCGACCGCCGCCGCCGCCGTGGCCGCCTGGTTGCCAAGCCGCACGATCGCCTCGGCGGCGGCCGGATAGGGCCCCGCCGTGCACCGCGGCAGCACCTCGTGCCGGAGGAAATTGCGGGCCCGTGCCGGGTCCGTATTGGTCGGATCCTCGCGCCACTCCTGGCCCAGCGCCGCAAGGAAAGCCCGCACGCGTTCACGGGCCACGTGTAGCAGCGGCCGCACCAGGGCAACCCCGTCGGCGAGCGGCCGGGATCGTCGCATCCCGGCGAGCCCCGCCACGCCGGTGCCCCGCAGCAGGCGGTGCAGGATCGTTTCCGCCTGGTCGTCGGCGGTGTGGGCGACCAGCACATGCCGGGCGCCGGCCTCGTGGGCCGCCTCGGCCAGAAAGTCGTATCGCAGCCGCCGGGCCCGCCCCTCGAGACCCTCGCGGCCCCCCGCAGTCGGCACGTCGAGCCGCCGGCCCACGAACCGCGCGCCCAACCGCCCGGCCAGCTGCCTGACGAAGTCGGCGTCGGCGGCGGAGTCGGGCCGCAGGCGATGATCCGCATGCGCGATCACGACCCGCTCCCCGGCCCCCACGGGCGCCAGCCGGGCGACCGCCAGAGCGAGGGCCACACTGTCGGCCCCGCCGGAGACCCCGATGAGGCTCGGAAACGACCAGTCGTGCGTTGCCGGCAGGCCGGCCGCCACCGCGGCGAGAAAGGCGGTTTCAGCGGCCGGGCTGGTGGGCGTCGAGGACATGGGCAGGCTCCGTAGGCTGCATTGTGCCACGGCCGGCGGGCGGCCTGTTGGCGGGGGCAAGCGGCATTGAGCGACCCGCCGGCTCCGGCTAGCCTCCCGTCCCGACCGGCCCGCCTCCCGAGGAGCCCCCGCATGCATCCCCTGCCCCGCCGGCTTGCCATCCTGGCCCTGCTGCCGCTGCCCCTGCTGACGGGCTGCTCGACGTTGCTCACGGTCGCCTACCTCGTCCAGCCGGCCGACATGCCCGCCGAGTTCAACGGCCTCAAGGGCAGCAAACTGGCCGTGGTCTGCCGCCCGATCATCGAACTGGAGTTCACCGATGCCGGCTCGGCGCGGGAGCTCGCCACGCTCGTGGGCGGCCAGATCGAGAGCCACGTCCGCCGGGCGAGCGCCGTCGGTCAGCACGAGGTCTCCCGCTGGATCGACGAGAACGAATGGACCGACTATCAGGCCGTGGGCAAAGCCCTCGGCGTCGATCACGTGGTGGGCATCGACCTGGAGGAGTTCCGGTTGCACGAGGGATCGACCCTCTACCGGGGCCGCGCCGCGGTCAATGTCCGGGTCTACGACATCAAGGAGAAGAAGGTCGTGTTCCAAAAGCGGTTCGAGGACTTCGCCTTCCCCTCCAACAACGCCATCCCGTCGACCGACATGTCCGAGGCCGAGTTCCGTGGAACGTTCCTCCGAATCCTCTCGCAACGGATCTCGCGGCTGTTCCACGCCTACGAGAGTCGCGAGGTGTTCGCGGAAGAGAGCCTGACCTTCTGACTTCACGGCTGCAGGGGCATCCATGCCCCCTGCAGCCTTGGCGGCCCTCGGGCCTTCGACCCCGGCCGCCGGCCGCACCTCCGGGCGGCCGTGTTCGTGTGCGTTGCGGCGCGCGGAGCGGGTTCAGACGAATCCATTCCTCGCTACGCCGACGGTTGACTGCGAGGGCTTGCCCGTCCCAGTCCTGTTCGGCGCTGCGATAGCGCTGGGTAAAAGCCCCCGGCGCAAGCCGGGGGATGCGAGCCGCAAAGCGGCTCGCCCGCGCCTGGCGAGGAGGCCGACTCGGGCTCTCTCGAACAAACGACGCGGCGGGCGACAAACCGCCCGCAGTCGGTCAGATGTTCTTCAACGGCCGCTTGGGCTGCGGCGGGGCGAGCATCCGCTTCTTGTCGTCAACCGGGTTCGGATTCCCGTTGCCGTTGCCCGGCTTCGGGGCGTTCACGCCGGTGTAGGTCTCTTCCCACGAGTAGCCGAGCGGGCTCCGGAGCTCCTCGGCGGCCATCTGCGCCCAGGGCGTACCCGGATGCTCGGCGACCACGCGCCGGAGCACCTCATCGGCCTGCTTGGCCAGCCGCTCCGTCTGCGAACCCACCTGCGACACGTCGTCACTCGGATTCAGGATCCAAGTGTCGTTCTTCGGATTCTTGAACTTCATACCCGCCTTGGCCTGGGCCAGCATGATGTTGTAGGCGTTGGTGCGAACCTTCACGGCCAGCACCCGGCCCAAGGCGAGATCGAAGCCGGCCTGCCACCGCTTCTCTTCAGGAGCGATCTTTGCCCGGTCGGGTACGCCGGCCGCCAGCGTCCCATAGAGAGCGTCGATCTTTGGCTCAAGCACCGCGGCCTTCTTCTGCGCCTCGCCGAGGAGCTGGGCCAGCTTGCCGTCGTCTTCACGCGGGAAACGCATCGTGGGCGCCTCCATCGGGGCGAGCTGCGCGGCCTTGGCGGCCGCCACCAGCGATGCCTTGGCCTTGTTGCCGGCCAGCATCTTGTCGATCTGGGCCTGCGGCAGATAGTCGGGCCGGTAGTCCCGCATTACCTTGGAGTCGAAGAAGTACCGCAACTGGGATGACATCGCAGCGGTGGCCGCGTCGCTGACCCGGCCTCGCGCACCCCGATTGGCATGAACGGCGAAGTAGATGCCGCCGGTCTCCGCACACAGCTTCGAGAGACTGAAGGGGCCGAACCCGGAATCGATCGGGTCTTCAGGCGAGTTCTTCGGGCGGACGTCGACGAACTCCGGATAGAGCGACTCCGGTCCCTGCTCGACGATGGCCCACTGCTCGTCCGCCGCATACTTCGGGTCGAACTCCACGAACTTCATCTTCACGTCCCGCCGGCCAAACGGGGCCGGGACGCCGACCACGAACACCCGCATGGCCTGAGCCCGACAGAACGTGGCAACCGCGTCAGCGTATTGCTGGTCGTTGCCCACTTCGTCGGTGAAGTTGATGATCATCACGTTGCGGCGCTCGGCCCCGGACAACCGGATTTGCTTGGCCTTCTTGGCGGCCTCGGCGATCGCCGTAAACGTGTTTTCGATGCCGGACTCGTCGATCGGAATCCGGGTGATCGCCGAGACGACCTCCGAGACTTCCCGCGTCGGCTTGTCGATAACCGGCGTCACCTGCTTGCCGTAGGCGTAGACGACGTTGAACAGTTCATTGGCCTGGGCCGTGGACGTCAGGCCCAGTTCGCCGAACACCCGCTCGAGCCGCGAAGCGATCTCTTTCCGCTGCCCGGCGAGGCTCACCGACTGGTCGAACACCCAGCACACGACCGTCGGCCGCTGCTCGAGCGAGGCCGCGATCTCGAGTGTGAGCCGATCGACCGCACCGCTGGCGCCGGTCTCGCCCATCCCCGAGGCACCCTTGATGGTGAGATTCTCATCGTAGTTCAGGCCGGTCGACACCACGTCGAGGGGCTCGATCGTCATGTCGTCGCTGACGAGGTCGGGCATCTCGACCGCCACCACCGAGACGGGCGCCACTTCCTGGGCGACCGATTCGGCCGACTCGAACCCTTCGTCGCTCTGGCTGCCCGGATCGACCTCGACGAGTTCATCGAGCGAGACCTCCCGCGGAATCTCGAGGACTTCCTGCTCCTCCTCGAAGGGCGTCTCGATCACGGCGATCGGCTTGGGGGCCTGCGTCACCGTCCCCAGGCCGGCAAACGACAGCGAGACCAGCACCGCCACGTGAATCACCAGGCTGACGGCCCAGGCCGGGGTGTCGCCGTCGAGCGGCGTCTCATCCTCGCCCGTGTATTCCTGAAGCTGCCGGCGCGCACTCTCCAACATGCCCATTGCTCGTCCTCGTTTCGGCTGAACGGCACCAATGCCGCAGTCGTAATCATACCGCGAAAACGCCGGCCGCGGCCATCACGGCAGGCGTGGAATTGTTCGGCTCCCGCGGGATAATCTATTCCCCGGGCGTCCCCGCAGGCCGCCCTCCCAGCAGAATCGTCACGCCGGAGCCTTTCCATGCCGACCGATTGCCCCCACCCCCCCCTCCGGACCGGTTTTTTGTCGTGGTGCTTCGGGTCGGTCGCAGCGGCTTCGCTGGCCCTCGCCTGCGGGGCCGCCGAGCCAGGCAAGGAGGGGGAGAAGGAGCCGCCCCCGGAGGCGGAGGAACTCACGCTGCCGACGACCGACAACATCGAGATCGGAGCCTGGGTCTATCGAGTGGCCGACGACACCGAGCCCGTGGCGACCGTCCTCGTGCTCCACGACCTCGGTGGCTCGCACAAGACGGTCGAGCCACTCGCCAAGGCGTTGCAGGCGGCGGGCTGCAACGTGGTCGCGCCCGACCTGCGCGGCCACGGCACGAGCGAGATGCCCAAACTGGCCCGCGCCGCCGGAGAGACCGGCCAGTCCGGCCTGCTCAAGAGCATCGACTTCCTGGCGATGACCGCCACCTCAGGCGGCCGGTTGCGGGACCAGTCGGCGATCCGCGGCGACGTCGAGGTGGTGCGAAACTGGATCAAGCAGCAGGCCGACAAAGGCACGTTGAACTTGGACAACTTGTACGTCGTGGGATCCGGCCTGGGGGCGACGGTGGCCGCGACCTGGACCGTGCTGGATGCCGCCTGGCCGCCGATCGCCAGCGGCAAGCAGGGAGGCGACGTCAAGGGCTTGGTGATGATCGACCCGGCATTCGTGACCAAGGGCTTTTCGATCGCCAAGCCGCTCGCCGTCGAGCCCGTGAAGTCGAGCCTGCCGATCATGATCATCGGGGGGGGCGAAGACCGCGACGCCTCCAAGGTCTTCGACCAGTTGAAGCGGGCCCGCCCCAGCGGCTGGTATGACAGCCGGATGTTCGATGCAGAGGCCCGCCGCAACACCTCCCCCGCCAAGGACAGCGAGGCGTCACTCCTGTTCCTGAAACTGGGGGGCAAGCTTGCCGGAGACCAACTGGCGGCGGCCCGCTCGGCCGATCCCCGCCAGCCCGACCCCGCCAAACTGATCCTGGCGTTCATCCAGGCCACGGGCGACCGCTGAGCGTCACGAGGCGGCATTGAGCCAAGGATCGGCCGGCGGCGGAGCAGGCTGCGCCGCGGGCACTCCCGGTTGCCCGAGCGGGGGATCGATCGACCTGCCCTGGACACCGGCCGGATCGGGGCGAGGCAGCACCAACTCGATGCCGATGGGCAGCACCGCCGGGTCGGGCAGCAGGCCGCGATTGGCCTGCCAGATGATCGCGGCGGCAGCCGGCGTGCCATAGAACCGGGAGGCGATGCCGGTCAGGTCATCGCCGTCGCGAACCCGATACGTGGATGCCGGCGGCGGCGACAGTTCGCGACGCTGCTGCACCTCCCTGCTGAACCGGGCCGTCCAGCCCACGGCGACCGGCGGCGGCCGCTGGCCGTCGATCAGCGGCGGCGGTGGAACGGCCAGCGTCGAGCGATAGGCGGCGGAGAGATCCGGCGCCGGGCCGGACGAACCGATGGCCGTGGGAGGCAGCGGCGTGGGAGGCTCAGGCGGGTGGTAGTCCGAACGCGGAACGGGCATCGCCTCAGCCGGAGCGGCCGACCATCCCAGCGGTGGAGTCGCCGGCGGGCTCGGTGCCGGAGCGTTGGCCCAGGGAGCGGCTGGCGGCACCGCTGCCCCCGCGATCGCCTGGAGCTGGGGCGGGAAGGCCACGGGAGCAGCCGGGGCCTCGCGCCACCACTGGGCCACGATCAGGGCGGTGGGAGCGGCGAGCGTCGTGCCCGCCGCCAGCATGCCGAGGCCGACGATCAACCGGAGAGTCCGCGCCAGTGAGTCCACGACCATCCTCCGGGCGGCACGGATTCCGGGGACGCCACGCAGGTGGAGCCGAGCCGCCTCTCAACCATGCCACCCTTCGCGGGCCCCGGCGACCGCCGTCGCGGGTTCGCCCCCGGCGGACGCAGGCCACCCGCTCCCCGAACCGCTGCCGCCGTCAGGTTCGGCAGGGTCTTCGGGACCGGCGCAGGTTCCCAAGCCGGCCGTCAGGCGGGCTGCGGGATGGCCCGCTCGGCCACGGCCGCTCCGCCGAAGCGGTGCTGCAGCCAGATCACGAGCGGGGCCGCGATGTAGACCGTGCTGTAGGTACCCGAGATCACGCCCACGAGCATCGTGAAGGCGAAGGCGTGGATCCCCGGCCCGCCCACGAGGTAGAGCACGAGCACCGCCAGCAGCGCGGTGCCGGAGGTGAGGATCGTGCGACTGAGCGTCTGGTTGACGGCCCGATCCACCATCTCGCCGGTCACGAACTTCGCCTTGCCGCGGAGCTCGCGGAGCCGGTCGAAGATCACGATCGTGTCGTTGATCGAGAAGCCCACGATCGTCAGCAGGGCCGCCACCACGTCGAGGCTGATTCGGAACTCGTCGACCAGCGCCCAGCCCATGAACGGGGCGATGAACCGGCTGACGGCCAGGGCTGCCAGCGCCACGAGGACGTCGTGGATCAGGGCCACCACGGCGGCGATCCCGAAGGCCACATTCTGGAACCGCATCCAGACGTAGAGCACGATCAGGGCCAGGCTGGCCAACAAGGCGTACACCGCCGTCACCCGGGTGTTGCCCGCCACCTTGCCGCCGATCGCGTTGGCCGAAAGGTAGGCCGGCGTCTCCGCCAGTTCCTTGGCCATCTGGTCGACCACCTTGCGGGTCGTCTCGGCGTCGAGCGACGTCGACAGGATCCAAAGCCGCTGCGGCTGGTTGGGAGACAACTGGGCTCCCTCGTCCCCCGCTTCGTCCGTCGGCCGCAGGTCGAACTCGGCGTCGGCGGCCGAGAGCGCGGCGAGCGTCTCCTGGAGCTTCGCCGTCAGCGCCTTGCCGGTGATCCGGTCCGGGAAGGTGAGGGGGACGCTCGTCACGAGCCGGGCCGGCTCGTCCGGCTTTGCCTCGGCCCCGCGGGCCGCGTCCGGCCCCGGCCCGACGACTCCCACCTTCATCCCATAGGTCGAAAGCCGGCCGGGGAAGGCCTCCTGCAAGAGCCGCTCCACAACCTGCTCGTCCTGGTTGGAGGTGTCGATCTTGAACCTCCGGCCGGCGGCCTCATCGGCCACCGCGACGCCGCTCACTGTGGCCGACTCGAGCTTGGAGGCGACGAGCGAGCGCACCTCCGCGATCGGCAGCTCCTGGCCTTCCTTGAACTCGATCTGGACGCTCGTGCCGCCCGTGAAGTCGATGTCGAACAGCTCGATCCCGCGACGGGCTGCCGCCCCGGCCCCCACCGCGATGATCGCCAGCGAAGCGGCCGCCGCCACCGGCGCCCAGCGGACGAACCGCAGGTTCGTCGCGCTGAGGATCCGACCCATCGACAGGCGGCGGAGCCAGCCGGACCGCTCGGCCAGGTCGAACACCACCCGGGAGCAAAACACCGCCGTGAACAGGTTGAGCGCCAGCCCGAGAATCAGCGTGATCGCGAACCCCTTCAACTGGTCGGTCCCGATCGCGAACAGGATCACGCCCGTGATCAGGGTCGTGAGGTTGGAGTCGATGATCGTGGAGAAGGCCCGCTGGAAGCCGTTTCGGATCGCCATCCGGACCGCCGCTCCGCGGTCGAGCTCCTCCCGCATGCGCTCGTAGATCAGGACGTTGGCATCGACCGCCATGCCGACCGAGAGCACGAGCCCGGCCAGACCCGCGAGCGTGAAGGCCACCTTGAACGAGATCATCAGCGCTACCACCAGCACGATGTTCATCAGCACGGCCAGGTCGGCCACCAGCCCCGAGAACCGGTAGTAGCCGAGCATGAAGGTGAGCACGACGATCGTGGCGACGAGCATCGCCTGGCCGGCACTGCGAATCGTGTCGTCGCCGAGCTGGGCGCTGATCCGCTGCTCGCTGATCGGCTCCCGCTCGAGGGCGGCCGGCAGGCTGCCGGCGTTGAGGATCTCGACGATCTCGTCGACCTCGCGCTGATCGAAGTTGCCGGTGATCTGGCCGCTCGAGGTGATCGTGCTGCGGATCACCGGAGCCGACTGCAGCAGGTCATCGAGCAGGATCCCCAGCCGGCTCGTCAGGCCGTTGGCCGGATCGGGCAGATTGCGGCTGGTCAGCACCCCGAACTTGGCGGCCCCGCGGGAGTTGAGCAGGAAACTGACGCACGGCGAGAGCGATGCGTCGTCGATGTCGGGGCTGACGCGGCTCAGGTCGCCGCCGGTCACGTTGAACCGGTCGAGCATCACGAGCGCCTCCACGCCGCCGTCGGCCGCGCTGCGGGTCACCATCGAGGTGTCGACGGGCATCTTGGCCGGGTCGATCCGCACCCAGCGGGCGGCCGGCTCCCCCTGGATCCGCACGGTCTTGCCGCGGAAGCCCTCGGCCTGGCTGATGGCGGTGCGGTGCCGGGGATCGGCCCGGTTGGCCACGATCCGGAACTCGAGCACGCCGGCGCTCGAGATGATCTTCTTGATCTGCTCGACCTCCGACTGCTCCACCTCCGGCAGGATGACCTCGATCTGGTCGAGGCCGAACTGCCGCACCGTCACCTCTTTTTGACCGCCCGGATTGACCCGGCGGCTGACGGCGGCCACGAGCTTGTCCATCGGCACGGGCGACGACTGCGGGGCGAGCTCGTAGCTCACCTCGAGCCCCTCGGCCCCGTCCGACCGCCCCACCTCCTTGACGGCCACGCGGTCGAACGCGGCCTCCTTCATCGCCGCGAGGAATGCCTCACGGGCCGCCGGATCCTCGCCCGCGAGCCGGACGGCCACCCGGCCGGCACCCTTGCGTTCGAGCGTGGCGTCCCCGCCGTCCTGGGAGGCGAGAATCCGCTCGATCCCCGCGACCGCGTCGTCGACGCGGGTCTGGGCCTGGCGACCGGCCGCCACCTCGTAGACCAGGATCAGGCCACCCTTGAGGTCGATGCCCAGCCGCGGCGGCCAGCCCAGCCAGCAGATCGTGGAGCCGGCCGCCAAGGCCACGAGCACCGCCGCGATCCGGCCCCACATGTCGGGCACCCGCAGGCTCTTCGCGATCAGCCAGGCGAGGAACGTGGCGCCCGCCACGACGGCCAGCGCGATCAGCCACCCGGCCCCCGGGGTCTGCCACCAGGCCACGGCGGCAGCAGGCTCGCCTCCGGCCACGGCAAGGAGGGCGACGACCGACGACGCGATGTTCATGAAAGGTTCTCGGAACAGGTTGGATCGGGTGAAAAAGCGGTGTGGCAGCCGTCAGCGTCAGGAGGTCTTCGGCTCGGCCTCGCCGCCGTCGCCGAGGATCCGGGTGACGCTCGCGAGCGTGACGGTGAGCTTCACGTTCGCCGACTCATCCACCCGGAGCACAACCCGGTCGGCGCCGGCATCGACCGACGCGACGGTGCCGTAGATGCCCGACGAGGTCACGACGCGGTCGTTTTTCTTCAGGCCCGCGAGCATGGACTGCTGCCGGCGCAGCCGCTCCCGCTCCGGCCGAAACAGCAGCAGGTAGGCCGCCGCGGCGATGGCCACCAGCGGCAACAACTGAAACGGCAACGGCGGCCGCTCGGCCGGCGGCTCGGCGGCCTGGGCCAGGCAGACGGTGACCGTCAGGGGGAGGGTCGCGACGGGCAAAACCGGGGACGGCATGGGAACGAAGGGGAGCGACACAAGGGCAGACCCGGGGGGCCGGAAGTCGAACGGAAGCCCCAGAATGTAGTGGCAGCCGTGACGCAGGGACAAGTCGGCCGCCTCGGCAGCGGCCGCGGCACC
>CAXNGP010000022.1:0-12929 GCA_964201845.1 Pirellulales bacterium | reverse complement strand
GACATGGTATTCGCGAAGCGCGTTCGCGAAGAAATATCGGCCTTTAAATTTGGTGTCAACGTAACCAGGTCTCGGGGAGATCGCGACGAGGTGTTTGGAGGGCTCGGTGCGTCGTGGCGCGGCGCATTCGTCGGCGGAGACTTACTCGTCGACGCAATCACTGATGGTGAGCGGCCCATTTACGGAAACTTCAAGGGTGGATCTCGATTCCCTGAAGGACTCGACCTCTAGGTCTTGGCCAGCGACGGAGCAAAAAGCCGGACGAGAGGAACTCGGTGATGCGGCCGAAGACTTCGGCTTCAGCCGCCGGATTTCACGGCCAGCGGCGGCTTACCGCTGTTTGGCGTTCCCGATGATGGCCGCGAGATCGTGCCCGAACTTTTTGGCGATGCGTCGCCGCGTCGTGTGAATGTCTTCGATCGTGGTATCGCGATCACGAGATTTCGGAGTCATTGCTTCACCGTTCTTCGGGGGTGCGGATGATCGGCGCGTCAGCTTCGTTCCGCCAGGCGGCCGTGGTGAGCGTTCATGCGCATTGAAGCCGGTGGGTGTATCTCGGTTCATACGGCAGGGGCGGCGCCTTCGGACGCCGGCCAACGGGTGGACGTGACCATGAGCCTGATCAACTCTCAGGTTGCCGACAGCAAGGGCCGTTACCCCGTGAGCGGGTTGAGGGAGCACTTGTGAACAAGGCGCGCAAAATCGAATCCCCAGGAGTCATTCCATGAAACTTGCATTTCTCGGCACGGGGTTGATGGGGAGCGGCTTCGTCCATCGGCTGTTAGCGCAGGGGCACACGGTGCACGTGTGGAACCGTTCGCCAGCGTCGGCGAAGGCGCTCGAGGCCCATGGTGCCAAGGCGTTTGCCACGTCGGCGGCCGCGGTGACTGGAGTCGAGCGGGTGCACCTGTCGCTGGCTGACGACGCTTCGGTCGACGCGGTGCTCGAGCCGCTCGCCGGCGTCATTCCCGCGTTGTGCTGGATCATCGACCACACGACGACCGCGCCAAGTGCGACTGGTGAGCGTGCCCGACGCTGGGCGGGCAGGGGGCGGGTGTACCTTCACGCGCCGGTGTTTATGGGGCCGGTCAATGCGGCGGAGGGCACTGGCGTGATGCTCGTGTCGGGAGACCCCGAGCAGTGTGCAAGGGTGCTGCCAGAACTTGAGCGGATGACCGGCACGGTGTTTCAGCTCGGGCCGCAGCCGGAGCGGGCGGCGGCGTTCAAACTCTTCGGAAATCTGGCGTTTCTGGGGATGTCGGCGTTGGCGGGCGACATCGTGCGGCTGGCGGACGCGACCGGCGTCGATCCACAGGATGCAGTCAAGATGGCTCAGCACTTCAATCCGGGCAACTTCTTTCCGGCCAGGTTTGCGAAAGTGGCCGAAGGCCCGTTCGAGCCGGCTTCGTTCACGGTCAGCATGGCCCGCAAGGACGTCCGGCTCATGATGGATGAGGCGGCAAAACACGGCTGTCCGCTGGTCGTCATGCCGCAGGTGGCGGCCCAATACGATGTAGCGATCGCCCGCGGCGAGTCAGCGATGGATTCGTCCGCCGCATTCCGGCATGTCGCAAAGGAAGCGCCGGCTGCCCGCGCCAGCTCCGCGTGACACCGGGTAACTGGTTGGATTGAGGTGATGTCGTTCTCACAGAAAGCGACGTGTCACATCGTGCTCAGGCTCGGCACCTCAGCCGTCGACTCTGACTCTGGTTGGTGACGCTCTCGGTCATCTTTCGTATTTGTATGTTGCCCCCAAATCGGTATCAATTTCAAACTCTTTTGTGTTCTTACCCTCATCATATCCCAACGTTCGACAGAGCACACCGACGGAAGCGATTAATGTCACGATTATCCCGGTGATCAATATTTGTATGTTACTCATCACTTATCTTGGGGTTAAAAGACTGTCACGAACCTGGAAGGGCTCTGTGCGTGATTTCCCTTACTTGCTTGCTTCCGCGGGAATTTCTACGGCGAGTGCCGGCGATTTGGCCTTGGGTCTTTGCTTGTATCCCATGTGAACCATGTATACGAGCACGCCCATTCCACTGATGAGAGTAATGGTGATTCCGCAGATGAAGAGCACGAAGTTGTCCATTAATCAAAATACCTTCCGAGGCAGAGGATACTGGGCACCCAAATGCCTACAAAAATGGCTTGGCTTTCGTTCTTAAGAAGGAACCAGATACTCACGCTGAGAACAAAACTGAGGAATGCTGCAGTGATAAAGAAGTACCTGCTTCTGACTTTCATTGTCTTCCTTGGAAGTTTAGGATTTCGGTTTCACGAACGCTTTCTGTCCATGAGCAGTGTATCAGGAATGGCTTCGCCCCGAGCGACTTCCCCGGGAATGGTCGTCGCGTTGCGGGCAGCAAGTTCGGCCGATCAACGTCGTCGGATCGTAGCCACCAACTCATCCGACAGCGGTTGCAACGCGTCTTGTGGACACGTGTGCGAGAGAGCTTTCCGCAAGCCAACCTGAGGAGGCCGAGCAGCCTCAGTCGACGCCGGCTCGCGTCTTCCAGCCCCGCTTGTGGCCGCACATATTCATCTCATGAACGCTTTTTCCGCGAAGCGGCTATAATGCTGCCGATTCAACGCACACGCAAAGCTTTTTTACAGGTCACTTCGACCTCCGGCCAAGCGTGGGTTGCTGAATCTGTAAAGGATGTTTTTATGGCTGATATTGTCGATACCGCAGTCGGTGCAGGCTCATTCAAGACGCTGGTCGCTGCCGTAACCGCAGCCGGGCTCGTTGAAACGCTCAAGGGAGCAGGGCCCTTCACCGTTTTGGCACCGGCCGACACCGCGTTCGCCAAACTGCCCGCGGGTACGGTCGAATCGCTCGTGAAGCCTGAAGCGAAAGCAGCCCTCACCGGAATCCTCACCTATCACGTCATTGCGGGCAAACACCTTGCCGCCGATGTGATGAAGATGACGTCGGCTGCGACTGTCAACGGGCAGTCGGTTGATATCAAGGTTGCCGATGGCAAGGTTCACGTGGGTGGTGCGACCGTCGTTACCGCAGACATCATCTGCGACAACGGTGTCATCCACGTCATCGATACCGTCCTGATGCCGAAGTAGTTTCGAGTTAGTCCTCAACCCTCAAGCAATCGCCGCCGACCATGGAGTGACCTGCCCCCATGAATGGAACTAGCTTCTATCACGAGGACAGCTCTGGCCGGGGATGGCCGCTGGCTACGGGTTGACGTCGGCCGGGCAGGAAGCCCGGCGCCGCGAGGCGAAGGGCACGCTTGGCTTGCCCTCCGCCTCGCCAAGGCTTCGCGGGCCAGGGATGGCGGCTGGCTACGGGTTGACGTCAGCCGGGCAGGAAGCCCGGCGTCGCGATGCGAGGGCACCCTTGGCGTGCCCTCCGCCTCGCCAAGGCTTCGCGGGCCAGGGATGGCCGCGAAGCCGTGAAACTAGAACGCGATGACGAGCTGCGTCTGGATCGCCGTGCCGGTGTAGCCGGCGCGGTAGGGGTAGAGGATGTTGTTGGCGGGGTTGCGGTTCATGTGCAGCGCCTCGAGCGTGAGCCGGGCCTGCCGGGAGCGGCGAATGTAGGCGTTGAGCCCGCCGCCGTATTCCTGGCCCGTGCCGAACGGGCCGGTCACCACGCTCGAGCGGGCGTAGGCCTCGAAGGTCCGCGGCACGAAGCACCAGGAGAGATAGGCCATGCCTCCCTGGTCGAAGATGCTCGAGCGATCGAAGGGGCCGGTGCCCTTGAAGCTGTCGAGCAGCCGGAAGTAATACTCGAAGTTCACCGCCCACCCCCGGTACTTCAGGCCGGCGTCCACGGTGGCGAGATTGTAGAGGAAGCTGTCGACCTTCGTGCCCGCGCCGAGCACGCCGGTGGTCGCGAACGGAGTGCCGTCGGACAGCCGCACGATCGTGTTTTCGGGATTGAGATCGGGGACGATCCGGGAATAGGTCGGGGCGTAGACCCCGCTCGTGCCGAGCCGGATGGCGGGCTCGTCGTGATGTTCCATGTCGCCCATGCCGAAGCCGAACGGAGCCCAGGGCTCCCACCAGGTGTTGCCGGCGAAGGCCATGGAGGTGCCGCGGCGGAGCACGCCGGCGGTGCCACCGTCGATGGCGTTCCAGACGCCCGCCTGGTAATGCAGCGTCTTCTCCGCGAGCGCCCCGGTGGCCAGGACGCCGGGACTGAAGCCGGGCCGGAAGAAGGTGTTGGCCATGCTGCGATCGGCGCCGAGCGTCCACGACGCCGAGTCGATCCACTCGCGGGTTCCGGGCACGGGAGTCACGCCCGCCCCGACGATCGCCGCCTCGCTGAACTTCCAGCCCGCCATCCCGATCGGCACCACGCCGAACGTGATTCCGATGTCGGAGGTGCCGAACAGGGCGAAGTTGTAGAGCAGCCGTTCATCCACGAGGTGGCCGGCGAAGTTGATGAGATAGCGGTTGAGGTTGAAGGTGTTGATGTTGTTGATCTGCCGCACCTGGCCGGCGGCGTCGGTCCACTGCGTGGCCGAGCGGGCGAACTCGAACCAGCGCAGCTGCATGTAGCCGCTGAGGGCCATCGCGAACGGGAACTCGCCCTTCGCGGGGCGAGTGGCGTGGAGCAACAGCCCCTTGGGTGGCACGAGGTCGGTCGCCGGGATGTAGCGGGGCCGGGGAATGCCGGCCAGCCGCGCCTGGACGGCCTGGTCGACGAGTTGTGCGAGGTCATCCTCGGTGAGCTCTGCCTCGGCAGGGGCGTCGGGCTCACCGGGCAGTTCGACAGGTGCGTTCTCGGCGTCGTCTGGCGTGGCTGGCTCGGCAAGCGCGGCGGCCGGATCGGGCGCGGGGGGCACATCGTCGGCCGGGCCGCGGGCCGCGCAGCACGCGAAGGCGACCGCTGCAAAGAGCTGCAGGGCGGGGCCAAGCGGCGGCGTGAGGGCGGATCGCGCATGCAAAATCCCACCCTCTCCATCGGGTGGGGTTGCACGGGCTCTGCAGGTTTTCCGGCCTGGGCAAGCTGGGCTGGCTGGCTGTTCATCGGCCGGGGAACTAGCGAAGACCGCAGTTGACGGCCGGCAAATCAGGGCTACGCTGTATTTGTTTTCCGAATGATGCCAGCGGTTTCCATTCGGATTTCTCATCCAGGACGAGGCGGAAACTCGGGGCCTGGAGGGCAACGCGCGGCCGCATGCGCAGGCAGTCCATGAACCTCAAGTCTCTCAAGATCTTCTGCGACATCGTCAGCCGCCGGAGCTTCTCGCGTGCGGCCGAGGACAACGGCATCTCCCAGTCGGGGGCCAGCCAGGTCGTGGGCCAGCTCGAGAGCCGGCTGGGGGTGCAACTCATCGAACGGTCGAAGCGACCGCTCGCGCCCACGGCCGAGGGGAAGGTGTTCTTCGAGGGCTGCCGCAAGATCCTCGTGGCCTATTCAGCGCTCGAGGACGAGGTTCGCACGCTCCATGAGGAGGTGGCCGGCCGGGTCCGCGTGGCTGCCATCTACTCCGTCGGCCTCCATCACATGAGCCGCTACGTGCAGGAGTTTCGCGGCCAGCATCCCAAGGCCAACATCCGGCTCGAATACCTCCATCCCGAGCGGGTGCTCGAGACGGTCGAAAACGGCGAGTGCGACCTCGGGATCGTGAGTTACCCGCGGAGCACGCGGCTGGTCGAGGCCGAGCCCTGGCGCGAGGAGCCGCTCGTGATCGTGTGCGCCGCGGATCACCCGCTCGCCGCCGCCGACGAGTCGCCACTGGTCGCGTTGGCGGGCCGGCCTATGGTGGCTTTCGACCCCGACCTCGTGATTCGGCACGAGATCGACCGTGTTTTGCATGCCCACGACGTCACTCCCGAGGTCGTGCTCGAGTTCGACAATATCGAGACCATCAAGCGGGCGATCGAGATCGACGCCGGCTTTTCGATCCTGCCCGAGCCAACCGTGATCCGCGAGGTGGCGGCCGGCACGCTCGCCCGCGTCCGCATCGCCGACGAGGAGGCCGCCCACGAACTCGTCCGCCCCCTGGGGATCATCCGCGGCCGCAACCGCCCGCTGGCCCCGACCGCGCAGCGATTCCTCGACCTGCTGCGCGGGCATGCCGCCGACCTCGATGTTTTGCCCACTTCCTCGGCGTCGGCCCGCTGACAGCCGCCGCCCTGCTTCCGCCCCCAGACCCTCGTGACCAAGCGAATCGCCATGACCAACCAGTCGCCCCAGACCAGCCCGACCGACCACCGCGCCCGCGCCCGGCAGCCCGGCCTCCCTCCCGCCCAGGGCCTGTACGATCCGCGCACCGAACACGACGCCTGCGGCGTGGGCTTCGTCGTCAACATGCATGGCCGCAAGACCCACCGGATCGTGC
This sequence comes from Pirellulales bacterium, assembly GCA_964201845.1. Taxonomy (GTDB): domain Bacteria; phylum Planctomycetota; class Planctomycetia; order Pirellulales; family UBA1268; genus QWPN01. The sequence continues at coordinate 6,609 of CAXNGP010000022.1, read as the reverse complement.
GGCAGGGCCTCGAGGTGCTGGAAAATCTCACCCATCGCGGCGCCTGCGGCTGTGACCCGCTCACGGGCGACGGCGCCGGGATCCTGATGCAGTTGCCGCTCGAGTTTTTCGCGGTGGCCGCCCCGCAGGCCGGCCTCAAGCTGCCGACGCCGGGCGACTGGGCCGCCGGCAACATCTTCCTGCCGCCGTCGGAGGGCGACCGTGAGGCGGCCGAGGCGTTCTTCGAGAAGCTCTGCCGCGAGGAGGGGCTCGAGTTTCTCGGCTGGCGGACCGTGCCCACCGACAACAAGTCGATCGGCGGCACGGCCCGCGAGGTCGAGCCCTTCATCCGCCAGGCCTTCGTGGGCCGGGGCAAGAAGGTCTCCCGCGAGCACTTCGAGTGGAAGCTGTTCGTGCTCCGCAAGCGGTTCGGGATCGAGATCGGCTCGCTCGGCCTCTCCGAGCAGGCCTACGTCTACGTCTGCTCGCTGTCGAGCAAGACGATCGTCTACAAGGGACTGCTGCTGGCCGACCAAGTCGACAAGTACTACCCCGACCTCTCCGACGAGAAGATGATCAGTGCCCTGGCGCTCGTCCACCAGCGCTACAGCACCAACACCTTCCCGACCTGGGATCTCGCCCATCCCTTCCGCTACCTGGCGCACAACGGCGAGATCAACACCGTGCGCGGCAACATCAACTGGATGCACGCCCGCGAGAGCATGCTCGCCCATCCCGTGTTCGGGCCCGACCTCGACAAGATCAAGCCGGTGATCCGCGAGGGGGGCAGCGACTCGGCCTGCTTCGACAACGCGCTGGAGCTGCTTGTGATGTCGGGCCGTCCGATCGAGGAGGCTGTGAGCATGTGCATCCCCGAGCCGTGGAGCGGCCACGAGAGCATGCCCGACGACCTCAAGGCCTATTACGAATACCAGGCCTGCCTGATGGAGCCGTGGGACGGCCCGGCCGCGGTCGCCTTCACCGACGGCGTGCGGATCGGGGCCACGCTCGACCGGAACGGCCTGCGGCCGGGGCGGTGGTGGCAGCTCAAGGACGGGCTCGTCGTGATGGCGAGCGAGGCGGGGGTGCTCCAACTCCCCCAGGCCGAGGTGGTTCGCAAGGGACGCCTCCAGCCGGGGCGGATGTTCCTGGTCGACACCAAGGAAGGGCGGATCATCGAGGACGACGAGATCAAGCGGAAGCTGGCCACCGCGAAGCCGTGGCGGGAATGGGTGGCGGGCAATCAGGTGCCGCTCGAGACGCTCGCCGATCCGCCGGGCCTCGCGGCGGTGACCGCGTCACGGGCGGTGCGGCCCGAGGAGTTCGTGCCCGCGGCCAACGGCAACGGCAACGGGCAAGCTGCCCTCCCCTCCGCCGCCGACCCCTGGCGGGCCGCCGGCGTGGCCGGCGAGCAGGGCAGCCTGCTCGAGCTCCAGCGGGCCTTCGGCTACACGCTCGAAGACCTCCGGGTGATCATCGCCCCGATGGCGACGGCGGGCGCCGAGCCGATCGGCTCGATGGGCAACGACACGCCGCTGGCCGTGCTCTCCGACCGGCCCCAGGTGCTCGCCAACTACTTCAAGCAGCTCTTCGCGCAGGTGACCAATCCGCCGCTCGACGCGATTCGCGAGGAGATCATCACGTCGATGATCACCACGATCGGCAGCGAGGGGAACCTGCTGGTCGCCACGCCCGAGCAGGCGCGGCTCCTGCGACTCGAGTCGCCGGTCATCACGAATGCCGAGTGCGCCCGGATCAAGTCCCTGGGTTCGACGCCCGACCGTCGTGAGGGGCACTCGGCCGACCATCCCGGGCTCGCGGCCCGCACGCTCTCGCTCCTGTTTCCGGTCGCGGCCGGAGCCGCCGGCATGCGGCAGCGGCTCGACGAACTGCGGGCCGAGGCCTCGGCGGCCGTGGCCGCGGGCGTGACCATCGTCGTGCTCTCCGACCGGGGCGTGTCGGCCGAGATGGCCGCGGTGCCGAGCCTGCTGGCGACGGCGGCCGTGCACCACCATCTCGTCCGCGCGGGCACGCGAACCCGCTGCGGCCTTGTCGTGGAGACGGGGGAGGCCCGCGAGGTGCACCACTTCGCGACGCTCACCGGCTACGGGGCCGGCGCGGTCAATCCCTACGTCGCCTTCGCCACGATCGACCAGATGCAGGCCGAGCGGATGGTCGACGGCGAGATCCCGCGGGAGAAGCTCCACAAGAACTTCGTCAAGGCGGCCACCAAGGGCCTGCTCAAGGTGATGAGCAAGATGGGCATCTCGACGCAGCAGAGCTACCGCGGCGCCCAAATCTTCGAGGCGGTGGGGTTGGAGCGGCCGTTCATCGACGAATTCTTCACCCGCACGGCGAGCCGCATCGGCGGCATCGGGCTGGCTGAGGTGGCCGAGGAGACGCTCCGCCGCCACGAGCACGCCTGGCCGCGGACGAACGTGCCCCAGACGCTCGAGCTCGACGTCGGCGGCCGCTACGCCTGGCGCCGGAAGGGCGAGGCCCACATCTTCAACCCCGACGTGGTCGCGGCCCTGCAGCGGTCGACCCAGATCAACAGCCGGGAGGAGTTCAAGAAGTTCCAGCGGCTGATCGACGAGCAGCAGGCGAAACTGCTCACGCTCCGCGGCCTGCTCGACTTCAAGTGGGCTGCCGACGAGGCCTCCTCATCCGGCGGGATTCCGCTCGACGAGGTCGAGCCCGCCAAGGAAATCGTCAAGCGGTTCGCCACCGGGGCGATGTCGTACGGTTCGATCTCCAAGGAGGCCCACGAGACGCTCGCCGTCGCCATGAACCGGCTCGGCGGCTGGAGCAACACGGGCGAGGGGGGTGAGGACCCCGTGCGCTACCAGCTCGAACCCAATGGCGACAGCAAGAACTCCAAGATCAAGCAGGTGGCCAGCGGCCGGTTCGGCGTCACGAGCCTGTACCTGGTGAATGCCAAGGAGCTGCAGATCAAGATGGCCCAGGGGGCCAAGCCCGGCGAGGGCGGCCAGCTGCCGGGCCACAAGGTCGATCGGGAGATCGCGCGGATTCGCCACAGCACGCCGGGCGTGGGGCTGATCTCGCCGCCGCCCCACCACGACATCTACTCGATCGAGGATCTGGCCCAGCTGATCCACGACCTGAAGAATGCCAACCACCACGCCCGGATCAGCGTCAAGCTGGTGGCCGAGGTGGGCGTGGGCACGGTCGCGGCCGGCGTCTCCAAGGGCAAGAGCGACGTGGTCCTGATCTCCGGCCACGACGGCGGCACGGGGGCGAGCCCGCAGACCTCGATCATGCACGCAGGCCTGCCCTGGGAACTCGGCCTGGCCGAGGCCCACCAGGTGCTGGTGATGAACAACCTTCGCAGCCGGATCGTGGTCCAGACCGACGGCCAGATCCGCACCGCCAAGGACGTGGTGGTCGCCACGCTGCTCGGGGCCGAAGAATACGGCATCGCCACGGCGTCGCTCGTGGTGATGGGCTGCATCATGATGCGGAAGTGCCACCTGAACACCTGCCCGGTCGGCGTGGCCACGCAGGATCCGGAACTCCGCAAGAAGTTCACCGGCCAGCCCGAGCACGTCGTCAACTACTTCTTCATGCTCGCCGAAGAGGTCCGCGAGGTCATGGCGAAGCTGGGCTTCCGCACGATCGACGAGATGGTGGGCCGCGTCGACCGGCTCGACACCCGGGCGGCGATCGCCCACTGGAAGGCCAAGGGGCTCGACTTCTCGACGATTCTGCACCGGCCCGAGGTGCCCGCGCACGTCAAGACCCACCACTCCGAGTCCCAGGATCACGGGATCGAGCGGTCGCTCGACATGACCACGCTCCTCGGCCTCTGCAAGCCGGCCCTCGACGAGCGGAAGCCCGTCGCGCTCGAACTGCCGATCCGCAACATCAACCGCACGGTGGGCACGATCCTGTCGAGCGAGGTGACCCGGCGGTACGGGGCCGGCGGCCTGCCCGACGGCACGATCAAGATCGCGTTCCGCGGCTCGGCCGGGCAGAGCCTGCTGGCCTTCGGCGCGCCCGGCGTGCAGGTGAGCGTCGAGGGAGACGTGAACGACTACTGCGGCAAGGGCCTCTCGGGCGGGCGGATCATCGTCAAGCCCGACCGGACGGCCCCGTTCAAGGCCGAGGAGCAGGTGATCGCCGGCAACGTGGTGGCCTACGGGGCGACCGCCGGCGAGATCTTCATCCGCGGCCTCTGCGGCGAGCGGTTCCTGGTACGGAACTCGGGCGTCGAGGCGGTCGTCGAGGGCACGGGCGACCACGGCCTGGAATACATGACCGGCGGCCGGGCGGTGATCCTGGGCCGTACGGGCCGCAACCTCGCCGCCGGCATGAGCGGCGGCATCGCCTACGTCTGGGATGCCGACGGCAGCCTCCCGAACCGCGTGAACACGGAGATGGTGGAGCTCGAGCCGCTCGACGGGCAGGATCTCGACTACGTGAAGGGCATGGTCACCAAGCACGTCGAGTTCACCGGCAGCACCCGCGGCCGGCAGATTCTCGACCACTGGGAAGCCGAGAAGTCACGGTTCGTGAAGGTGATGCCCACCGACTACAAGCGGGCGCTCGCGGAACTCCGCAAGCTCGCGGAACAGGAACAGGCCGAGGCCAAACAAGGGATCAGGGAGCAGGAGAAAGTCCATGGGTGACGTTCGCGGATTCATGAAGTACGACCGCAAGGTTTCGGGCTACTCCCCGGTCACCGAGCGGCTCAAGCACTACAACGAGTTTCTCACCATCCTGCCCGAGGAGGAGCTGTCGAAGCAGGGCGCCCGCTGCATGGACTGCGGCGTGCCCTTCTGCCACACCGGCTGCCCGCTGGGAAACATCATCCCCGACTTCAACGACCTCGTGTATCGCCAGCAGTGGCACGAGGCGAGCCAGCGGCTCCACGCCACCAACAACTTTCCCGAGTTCACCGGCCGCGTCTGCCCCGCCCCGTGCGAGGCGGCCTGTGTGCTGGGCATCAACGCCGATCCGGTGGCGATCAAGCAGATCGAGATGGCGATCGCCGACCGGGCCTTCGACGAGGGCTGGGTGATCGCGGAGCCGCCGGCCGCGCGGACCGGCAAGCGGGTGGCCGTGGTCGGCAGCGGCCCCGCGGGCCTCGCGGCGGCCCAGCAGCTCAACCGGGCCGGCCACCTCGTGACGGTGTTCGAGCGGGCCGATCGGCCGGGCGGCCTGCTGATGTACGGCATTCCCGACTTCAAGCTCGAGAAATGGCGGGTCTGGCGGCGGATCCGGCAGATGGAGGAGGAAGGGGTCGAGTTTCGCTGCGGCGTGAACGTGGGGACCGATATCAGCACGCTGCAACTCACGGAAGAGTACGACGCGATCGTGCTCACCGGCGGAGCCACGCTCGGCCGCGACCTGCCGATCCCGGGCCGTGAGCTCGCGGGCGTCTACCACGCGATGGAGTTCCTGCCGCAGCAGAACAAGCGGAACGCCGGTGACGCGGTGCCGGGTCAGATCCTGGCCGAGGGCAAGGACGTGATCGTGATCGGCGGCGGCGACACGGGCTCCGACTGCGACGGCACGAGCAACCGTCAGGGCGCCAGGAGCCTGACGCAGTTCGAGCTGCTGCCGCAGCCGCCGGACCTCGGCAAGTATCCCCGTCGGACCGAGCGGCCCCAGGGCACGCCCTGGCCGCTGTGGCCGCAGATGCTCCGCACGAGCTCTTCGCACGAAGAGGGCTGCCGCCGGGAGTGGGGCATCCTGACGAAAGAGTTCGTGGGCGACGAGGCGGGCTGGCTCCGCGGGCTCAAGACCGTGCGGATCGAGTGGTACCAGGATCCAACCACCGGTCAGCAAAAGTTCAAGGAGCTGCCGGGCACCGAGCAGGAGTGGCCCTGCCAGCTGGCCCTCTTGGCGATGGGCTTCGTGGGGCCGGAGAAGGTCGGGCCGATCGCCGACCTGGGCCTCGAACTCGACCCCCGCGGCAACGTCAAGGCGGGGGCCGACTACATGACGAGCCGGTCGGGCGTGTTCGCGGCGGGTGACATCCGGCGCGGCCAGTCGCTCGTCGTGTGGGCGATCCACGAGGGCCGGGAATGCGCCCGCTCGGTCGACCTCTGGCTGATGGGCCAGACGAACCTGCCGAGTACGGCCGCCGGCGAGTTCGCCGTGCACGCCTGATTCTCCGTCCCGGAGCCGGATCTCCATGAGCCTCCTCGCGGTCCTGCTCCCCAGCGTGGTGGTGCTGGGCGTCGCCTACCGCCTCTACGGGGCGCTGCTGGCCCGGCTGTTCCGGCTCGACCCCGATGCGGTCACGCCCGCGGTCACCCTCCGCGACGACGTCGACTACGCGCCGATCCCGCCGCAGCTCCTGCTGGGGCAGCACTTTTCGGCCATCGCGGCGGCCGGCCCGGTCGTGGGCCCGATCCTCGCCGGCGTCACCTTCGGCTGGCTGCCGGCGCTCGCCTGGATCCTGGCCGGCAGCATCCTCGTCGGGGGCGTCCACGATTTCGCCGCGCTGGTCGCCTCGATCCGCCACCGGGCCCGGTCGATCGCCGAGGTGGTGCGCGACCACATGAGCCGGCGGGCCTACGTGCTGTTCCTGGCCTTCGTCTGGATCGCGCTGGTCTACATCATCGTGGCCTTCACCGACATCACCGCGCAGAGCTTCGTGGG
>CAXNGP010000021.1:0-12969 GCA_964201845.1 Pirellulales bacterium | reverse complement strand
TGGAAAGGCGACTCAGCGATCCTCTTCACGTGGTAGTTGAAGACCTCTTCGAGCCGATCGTCGTTGCGCGGGTTGAGCAGGGTCTGGACCGCGCCTTTGGGCAGCGCTTCAAACGCGGCGTTGTTTGGCACGAATACGGTAAAGCTGACATCGGTTCTCTCGGCAAGAATCGAGCCGAGTTCTGCCTTCTCCAGCACTTTGAGGAACGACGACAGGTCTTCGCGTCCACTGATGATCCGGCCAATGGTCTGCGCCTCGGCGGGGTTGGCGGCGTGTGTATTGAGCGGCGTTAGAACAAAGAGCACGGCTGCGAGTCCGGCGATAGACGACGCGATCGCGCGGAAAGGCTGCTTAAAGTTGGTCATCTCGTCTCCTCGCGTGAGGTCTACAGGGAAAGTAGTGTTGAATCGCGGGACAAAACCCGCAGCGAAGCGTTCTTGCCCAAGACTTCGCCGCAACGAGGATTCCGGATGCAGGCTTGGAAAAGATGGGGGGCACTAGTGCCGTGGGCGTGGCGGGCCACCCGCGTCATGCCGACAGGGCCACCGCGGAACTGGGCGGAATGGTGGGCAAGCCGAAAACCCTGAACTGTGCCGCTCCCGAGAAAAGCCGCGTTTGTCGAGAAACGCGCGGGTGGCGGAAAACCATCTAGTCGGGGCGACATGATTCGAACATGCGACCTCTACGTCCCGAACGTAGCGCTCTAGCCAGGCTGAGCTACGCCCCGAGCGGTGCGGCTGAGGCCGGAATGAACCGGCATTCGACCGCACGCGGGAAGTAAGGTCGAAATCCTACCCCCGGGAGCATCGGCAGGCAACGGCAGCCGATTCCGCGGCCCCGCGGGGCCGAGTCACTCGACCGTCACGCTCTTGGCCAGATTCCGCGGCTGATCCACGTCGCAGCCGCGGTTGACCGCGATGTGGTAGGCGAGCAACTGCAGCGGGATCACGGCCAGGAGGGGCGAGAGGGCGTCGAGCGTCTCCGGAATCTCGATTACGAACTCCGCCAGCCGCCTGACCTCGGCCTGGTTCGGCGTCGTGACCGCGATCACCCGTCCCTGCCGGGCCTTCACCTCCTCGATGTTGGCCAGCATCTTGTCGCTCGTGTGGGCCGTGGCCGCGATCACCACCACGGGCATCAGCCGGTCGATGAGTGCGATCGGCCCATGCTTCATCTCCGCGGCCGGGTAGCCCTCGGCATGGATGTACGAGATCTCCTTGAGCTTGAGGGCGCCCTCGAGGGCCACCGGGAAGTTGAACGAGCGGCCCAGGTAGAGGAAGTTCGGGGCGTAGGTGAACCGGTCGGCCAGCGTCTTGATCGCCTGCTCCTGCGCCAGGATGGCGGTGATCTTGTCGGGGATGGCGGAGAGCTCGTCGGCCAGAGCCGCCGCCCGCTCCCGATCGATCGTGCCCCGCCGATGGGCCAGGGCCAACGCGACGAGCACGAGCGCCGTGACCTGGGCGGTGAACGCCTTGGTGGAGGCGACGCCGATCTCCGGACCGGCATGCGTGAAGACGCCGGCGTCGGTCTCGCGGGCGAGCGTCGATCCCACCACGTTGCAGATGCCGAGTGCGAGAGCGCCGTGAGTCTTCGCCTCCCGCAGGGCGGCGATCGTGTCGGCCGTCTCGCCGCTCTGCGAGATCGCCAGCAGCACGTCGCGATCGCCCAGGAGCGGCTCGCGGTAGCGAAACTCCGAGGCATACTCCACCTCGACCGGCAGCCGGGCCAGGTGCTCGATCAGGTATTCGCCCACGAGGCCCGAATGCCAGCTCGTGCCACAGGCGGCGATCGTGAGCTTGGGCGCGGCGGCGATGCGGTCGAGCACGGCCGCAAGCCCGCCGAGCTGGACGTGTCCGCCGGGCAGGAGCCGGCCGCGGAGGCAGTCGGCGATCGCCCGTGGCTGCTCGTGGATCTCCTTGAGCATGAAGTGGGGGTAGCCGCCCTTTTCGATCGCGTCGAGCGAGAGGGCGAGCTCGTGCACCTCCTTCGTGAGCGGCACGTCGTCGATCGTGCGGACATCGCAGCTGCCCGGTCCGATCACGGCCAGCTCGCCGTCGTCGAGGTAGACCACCTTGTTCGTGTATTCGACGATCGGCGTGGCGTCGGAGGCCACGAACGATTCGCCCGCGCCCAGGCCGACGAGCAGTGGCGAGCCACGGCGGGCCACGTAGAGCCGGTCGGGCTCGGTCGCGTGCACGATCGCCAGGCCGTAGGTGCCGGCCACCTGCCTGAGTGCCAGCCGGATCGCGGCCTCGAAGGAAATCGTCGGGTCGGTTTCCTGGATCTCCTCGATCAGCTGCACCACCACCTCGGAGTCGGTCTGGCTCCGGAACGAGCGACCCTTGGCGGAAAGAGTCTGCTTGAGGGCGGCGTAGTTCTCGATGATCCCGTTGTGGACCAGCGCGATCGCTCCCGACTGGCTGACGTGGGGATGGGCGTTCACGTCGTCGGGCGGGCCGTGCGTGGCCCAGCGCGTGTGGCCGATCCCGAGCGTGCCCGTCGGCGGGGCGGCGGCGATCCGACTCTCCAGATCGCGCACCTTGCCGGCACACTTCGCGACGTGGAGGCTGCCGTTCAAGACGGCGATGCCGGCTGAGTCGTAGCCCCGGTACTCCAGCCGACCGAGGCCCTTGAGCAGAATCTCCCTGCAGTCACGCGATCCCACGTAGCCGACGATGCCGCACATTCCGTTGCCTTGGTCTCGGGGACGGCCGCCACGATTCCCTTCGCGACGTCAGCCGGTATTCTAGCCGCCCCGGTCGCATGTCCGTCTCAGCGAAAAGAAGCCGACCGTCGTGAGGTGCTGGAACAGCAGACTTTAATGCCAGTGCCACGATTGATTCTGTTCGAGGACACGGCGGCCGCCCACCTCCAGCCGCTCACGCTGACACGGCCGGTCTCCGACCTGCGGGTCGGCCTGCTCACGATCCGCGAGCGCTGGGAGCAGGCGATCGGCGGCCGCCCGACGGTGCTGCTGCGATCCCACCTGCGGGGGCTGTTTCCAACGCCCGCGCGGCCCGGTGCGGCCGTGTGGATCAACGCCCGCTACCTGCCGACGCCCGAACTCGCCGCACGGATTCGCAAGGGCGGCTTCGGCCACCTCGGCTCGGGCGACGATCTCGTGGCGGCCGAGGCCACCGCGGCGGAGTCGGCGGCGTGGATCGCCGCGGGGCTGCCGGAGCCGCGGGGTCGGGGGCGGCGAACACCGGGCGAGCCGGTGCGGCTTGCCCATCCCTGGGACATCTCCCGGCTCGCGGCCGACGCGATCCGCGCGGAGGCGGCGACCGTCGGCTGGCCGTCCGGCCGCGGCGCCGGCTGCAGCTCCGCGGCGCTCGTCGACCGACCCGACCGGCTCTTCATGCACCCCGCGGCCGTGGTCGAGCCCGGTGCGATTCTCGTGGCCGACGAGGGGCCGATCCTGCTCGACGAGGGGGCGCGGGTGATGGCCGGGGCGATGCTCCGAGGACCGGTGGCGGTGGGCGGTGGAGCGACGGTGCGGATGGGGGCGCGGATCTACGGCGGAACGGTGATCGGGCCGCACTGCAAGGTGGGGGGCGAGGTCGCCGCCACGGTGTTCCATTCCTTTTCCAACAAGGCCCACGAGGGCTACGTGGGCAACTCCGTCTTCGGCCAGTGGGTGAACCTCGGCGCCGACACCACCGCCTCGAACCTCAAGATGACCTACGGCACGGTCAAGATGCTCGACTGGCCCACGGGGATGGAGATCGACACCGGTGAGCAGTTCGTGGGCGCCATCATGGGTGACCACTGCAAGACGGGCATCAACACGATGCTCAACACCGGCACGGTCTGCGGCGTGTCGTCGATCATCCTCGGGGCCGGGTTTCCGGCCCGGGCCCTGCAGTCGTTCAAGTGGGTGCAGCCCTGGGCGATCACCGACTACCGGCTCGACAAGGCCCTCGTCGACATGGAGCGGATGATGGCCCGCCGCGGCGTCGCCCTCACGCCCGCCTACCGCCGGATGATGACGGCGATCTACGAGCTGGGGCGGGGGTAGGACGTCGCCGGCAGCAGACGTCTCGAAGCGCGATCCAATCGCCGAAGAAGCCCCGGGCGCGAGCCCGGGGACGGCGGGTTGGCAGGCCGTCCCGCGGGCCATGCCAGGTCATGTTCACGGCGCGCGTCGGCTTGGACACGGCAGTCGTTGCGCCGCGTCGCAGTCCCCCGGCTGGCGCCGGGGGCTTGTATGGCGGTGCGGGCCGATGAAGGCGAGATGGCCTGGGCGACCCCGAGCCGCGCTCCTCACTCCGCCGCCGACACGCAGATGAGTTCGCGGTCGTTGCGGGCGTAGATGCACCGGTTGGCGAAGGCCGGGTGGCTCCAGACCACGTCGCGGCCGAAGCACTCATTGGTCGGATCGAGCAGGTGCACCCGGCCGAGTTCCTCGTACTTCTCGGGCGAGAGCTTCGCCAGGATCAGGTCGCCGGTCTCGGAGAAGATCCAGGTTCGCGGGCCGTCCGCCTGCGGATCCTGCCGCACCAGAAACGCCGTGCCGTGCTTGCTCCGCCGCTCGCCGCCGGTGGTGGGCTCGAGCGTCTCCCAGAGCCGCTCGCCCGTCGCGAGATCGACGGCCGTCAGCATCCCGGTGAAGCAGTCGCAGCCGTAGAGAGTCTGGCCGGCGATGAACGGGGTGCTGTTGGCGCAGTAGACGGCGGTCTTCGGCCCGCCCAGCCAGACGAGCTCCGGCGCCGCGTTGGTGGCGGAGAGGCGAAACAGCCCGCCCACCGCGCCGATGCCGCCGGCATAGATCACCCGGCCGGCGGCCGTGTCGGCCACCTGCGGGGCCATGATCGACATCCCGTAGTCGGGCTTGAGCGGCTGCGACCAGAACACGCGGCCGGTCGCCGGATCGAGCGCGTTGAGCTTGTCGGCGTCCCAGATCACCAGCTGCCTGGAGCCGGCCACCTCGATCATGGTGGGCGGGCAGTAGCCGCTCTCGCTCGCCGAGAGAGCCCGCCACCGCTCCGCGCCGGTCGCCTTGTCGAAGGCCACCGCCACGCTGCCCTCGCCGCCGACCAGACAGATCAGGAGATCGCCCTCCACGAGCGGATGGCCGCAGAAGCCCCACAGCGGCGTGGGGGCGGCGTAATCCTTCTTGAAGTCTTTGGTCCAGATCACGCGGCCCGTTTCGGCGTCGAGGCAGGTGAGGTTGCCTTCGGCGCCGAGCGCGTAGACCTTGCCGCCGCTCACCGTGGGCGTGCACCGCGGGCCGGAGGCGTAGGAGATCGCGTACGGGCAGTCGTATTCGTGCTTCCAGAGCAGCTTGCCGGTGGCGGCGTCGAGGCAGAGGATCCGCTCCCGGCCGGCGATCTCCACGCGGTCGTTGGGGCTGTTGGCGAGCTCCCCACCCTCCGGCCGCTCGTAATCCATGAGATAGACGCGGCCGGCCGCGACGGCCGGCCCCGAGTAGCCGCCGTTCACCGGCACCCGCCACTTCACCGGCAGGCCATCAGCTGGCAGCGCCTGCACGAGGCCCTGCTCCCGCCAGACTCCGTCCCGCCGTGGCCCCATCCACTGCGGCCAGTCGTCCGCCCGGGCGAGGCTGCAGGCGAGGCTCGTCAGGCCGATCCAAATGGTCCACGCGGCTCCCATCGAATTGCCTGCGAAACGAAGTGTGAAGCCAAGGTCAGAGTCGGTCCGCATCGTGGCGAGTCTCCGGTTTCGGCTGCAAGAGGATCACGGGTCAGGAATCAACGACGCCGGCAGTTGTCTCCGCCAACCAAGCGGCAAAGTCATCCGCCGTGATGTCGCCGGCAGCCAGCTGGAGTGTTTTCAGCGTGGCCGATTCCTCCGTGGCGCTGAAGCGAACCCCATTCGACTCCAGGAACAAGGCGGCAGCCAGCAAGCCGCTTCGCTTGTTGCCGTCGAAAAACGGATGGTTCTTCACGATGCCATGCGCGTAGGCAGCCGCCAAACTGAACATGGTCGGCTTCTCGTAGGCGAACAGCTGCTTGGGCCTGGCGAGTGCCGACAGCAGCAGCCCTCGATCCCGCAGGCCAGCCGCACCGCCGAAGCGGGCCAGCAGTTTTTCGTGGAAGGAGAGGCAGTCCGCCTCCTCCACCCAGACTGGCTCGTTCACTTGGCCAGCTCGCCGAGCGTATTGCGGTACCGCTGAATCAGGTCGTCAGCAATGGCAGCCTTCTCGGCGAACCCGGGCCGATTCGCGGAAAGCCGCACCGAGCCCTCGGCCGCCTCGGTGAGAAACAGAGCGTCTCCCTCCTTCACGTTCAGAAGCGCGAGCGCCTCCGTCGGAATGATGACCCCAAGCGAGTTTCCCACTCGGCGAATCTTGAGTTCCAAGGTCATGTTATAACTCTCGTGGGAACGTCGGCTGAAGTCAAGATGGTCGTGCGTTTTGGCTGGATTCGACGGCCGTTACCCTGCCGTTGCGGCCAGCTGCGGGAGGTCGGTGCCCACGTCGATCCCGTCGGGCCGCCAGTCGACGAGCTCGAGCTCGGCGGTTCGCCGCCCCTGAAACTCATTGATCTTTGGCTTGAACGCGACGTGGAAGGGTTGGCCCGGCGGCGGCAGGTGCGGCAGCCACTCGGCCCCGCCGAAGGCGACGCCGCGGATCTTCGTGCCGTGTTGCACGAGCCGCATCGACAGATGACGGCCGCCCCCGCCGATCGCCCGCGGCGGCTCGGCGAGCGCCACCCGCGAGGCGCACAAGACCGGCCGGCGGTTGCCCTGGCCGAACGGGGCGAGCTGCTCGATCTGCTCGACCGCATGCAGCGAGAGCCCGGCGAGCGTCGTCTCGCCGTCGAGCGCGAGCTGGGCGCGACGGAGCTCGGCCGGCATCCGGGATGCCACCTCGGCCACGAAGGCCTCGCGAAACGCGTCGATCCGCCCCTCTTCCACCCGTAGGCCCGCCGCCGCCGCGTGACCGCCGCAGGTGACGAGCAGCCCGCGACAGGGCATCAGCGCCGCGTGCACGTCGAAGCCGGGCACGCTCCGCACGCTTCCCGAGGCGACGAGCCCCTCGTGGGCCCCCTGGGCGATCACCACGACCGGCCGGTGGAATCGTTCGGCGAGCCGCCCCGCCACGATCCCCACGACTCCCGCATTCCAGCCGCGATCGGCCAGCACGAGCGCCGCGTCGGCCTCCGGATCGAACTGTTCGAGGGCCTGCTTCGTGGCCGCGAGGAGAATGCTTCGCTCCTCGGTCTCGCGGCGGCTGTTGAGCTCGTGGACGTAGCTCGCGAGGCTCTCGGCCCGGGCGGTGTCGGCCGTGGTCAACAGCTCGATCCCCTTGGCCGCCTCGCCGAACCGCCCGGCCGCGTTGAGCCGCGGTGCCAGCCGGAAGGCGACGTCCTCGCTCTCGAGCGTCCGCTTCTCGTGCAGGCTCGCGAGTTCGAGCAGCTTGGCCAGTCCCGGCCCGCCCCGGCTCCTGAGGCACTCGAGGCCCCGGCGCACGATGATCCGGTTCTCGTCGAGCAGCGGCACGACGTCGGCCACGGTGCCGAGCGTGGCCAGGCCGATCCCCCGCAGCAGCATTTCGCGCAGCCGCGGCGTGACCTGCTTCGACCCGCTCGCCCGCGTGGCGATCGCCCAGGCGAGCTTGAAGGCCACGCCCGCGCCGCACAGCTCACCGAAGGGGTAGGCCGTGCCCGGCAGCCGCGGATGCACGAGCACGTCGGCCTCGGGCAGCGTGTCGGCGAACGAATGGTGGTCGGTGACGATCAACTCCAGGCCGAGGTCGCGGGCCCGTGCCGCCTCGGCCACGCTCGCAATCCCGCAATCGACCGTGACCACGAGGCGGGCCCCCTCGGCGGCGAGCTTCTCCAGCGCCTCGGCGTTGAGCCCGTAGCCCTCCTCGAACCGGTTGGGCACATACCAGCGGGGGTTTGCGTCGAGCGCCTCGAGGCAGCCCACGAGGATCGCGGTGGCGGTCATGCCGTCGGCGTCGTAGTCGCCATAGACCACGATCTGCCGCCCGGCTTTCACGGCCGCCAGGATCCGGTCGGCCGCCTCGGGAACGCCCGGCAGCGTCTCCGGGTCGCGGAGGTCGGTGAGGCCTCCGGAGAGAAACGCCTTCACCTCGTCCGGTTGGGTCACTCCCCGGGCCACCAGGAGCGCCGCCACGAGGCTCGGGACTCCGGCCGACCGCTCGAGTGCCGCCACGGCCGCCGCGTCGTGTGGGCGAACATGCCAGCGTTTCGGCATCGTCCAAACTCCTTTCTGCGGCCCCGCAGTATATCGCCTCCGGCCATCGCTATATTGGCGGGCTCGATCGCCGTGTCGCCGGAGCTTTTCCCCATGCCGCTTGCCGACATCCCGCTGCCTGTCCTCGCCGCGAAGCCGAAGCGGGACACCGTCCCCCAAGACAAGGTGCTCTGCGAATACTGCACGGCCAAGTGCTGTCGCTACTTCGCCCTGCCTCTCGAGACGCCGACGACCCGCGAGGAGTTCGAATACATCCGCTGGTTCCTGCTCCACGAGCACGCCACCGTGTTCACCGAGGAGGGGGAGTGGTATGTCTGCGTGCATACCGTCTGCAAGCACCTTCAGGACGACCACCGCTGCGGCATCTACGAGACCCGTCCGCAGATCTGCCGGGAGTACACCACCGACGACTGCGAGTACGAGGACGACTGGGTCTACGACCAGTATTTCGAGACGCCCGAGCAGGTGGTGGAATACATGGACGCGGTTCTCGGGCCGGGCGGTGAGACGATCGGCGACGGCCGCAGGAAGAAGAACCGCGACCAGTCGATCCGGGGCCCCAAGCCGCCGCTGCTGCAGATCCTCTGATGATCCAACCCCGCACGCTGAAGGGCTTTCGCGACCACCTCCCGGCCCAGGCGCTCGCCCGGGAGCGGGTGCTCGACGTGGCCCGCCGCGTCTACCGCTCGTACGGCTTCGCGCCGATCGACACGCCGGCGCTCGAATACCTCGAGATCCTCACCGGCAAGGGGAGCGAGGAGACCGATAAGCAGCTCTACCGCTTCACCGACCACGGCGGCCGCGAGGTGGGGATGCGGTTCGATCTGACCGTGCCCTTCGCCCGGTTCGCGGCCCAGCACGTCAACGAGCTCGGCTTGCCCTTCAAGCGGTATCACATGGCCACGGTCTGGCGCGGGGAGAACACCCAGCGGGGCCGGTATCGCGAGTTCATGCAGTGCGACTTCGACACGATCGGCACCACCAGCCCCGTGGCCGACCTGGAGATGGTGCTCGTCGTCCACGATCTGCTGGCCGCCATCGGCGTGGAGCGGTTCACGATCCGGGTCAACGACCGGCGTGTGCTCGGTGGCGTGCTCGGGCGGCTTGGTCTCACCGACAAGGCCACCGGTGTGCTGCGGAGCCTCGACAAGCTCGGCAAGGCCAGCCCCGAGGCGGTGGCGGCGGAACTCGCGGCGCAGGGCGTCGCTGAAACCGCCGCGGCCACCCTGCTGGAGATGGCCGCGCTCTCCGGCCCCGCCGCCGACGTGCTGGGCCGGCTCGACGCGCTCGTGGGCGAAGGCGGGCCGGGGGCGGCGGGCGTGGCCGCCCTGCGCGGGATCATCGCCGGCGCCTCGGCCGCGGGCGTGCCGGCCGGCCGCGTCGTGGTCGATCCGGGCATCGCCCGCGGGCTCGACTACTACACCGGGATCGTGCTGGAGAGCTTCCTCGACGACCTGCCAAGCCTCGGCAGCATCTGCTCTGGCGGCCGCTACGACGACCTCGCCGGCCTCTACACCAAGCAGCCGCTGCCGGGCGTGGGCGCGTCGCTGGGCATCGACCGTCTGCTGGCCGGCCTCGAGGAGCTTGGGCAGGGGGGCGGCTCCGAGACGCCGGCCGAGGTGTTCCTCGCGCATTTCGATGCGGCCCACCTCGCCGATTACCTGCGGATCGCGTCGGCCCTGCGGCGGGCGGGCATCGCGGTCGAGTTCTTCCCCGAGCCGAAGAAGCTGGGGCAGCAGCTCAAGCTCGCGAGCAAACGGGGCATTCCGGCGGCGCTCGTGATCGGTGGTGACGAGTTTGCCGCGGGCACGGCCCAGCTCAAGGACATGGCCTCCGAGACGGCCACGACGGTCGCCTGGCACGGCGACGACGCGGTGCTCGTCGCGGCGGTGCGAGCGCTGCTGGCGACGCGGGGCCGGTAGGCGGGGTGGTTCGCCTCGCGCCCGGGTCCGTTCACTCGCGGTCGGCAAACTTCCGCTCGAGGCGGGCCAGCTCGGCCGCCACGCCGGCGGCGTCGGCCGGCCGGTCCGCCTTGCGGTGGGCCATCAAGCGCATCACCAGGTCGCAGACCTCGCGTGGCGTCCGCGGCGACGCCTCCGCCAGCGGCATGGGCGTGCCCTTGGCGATCGAGGCGAGCATCGACACCATCGACTTGCCCTCGAAGGGCAGCCGGCCGGCGAGCAGTTCGTAGAGGATGACTCCGAGGCCGAATAGGTCGCTCTTGGCGTCGAGCGACTCGTCGCCGATCCGCTCCGGGGGCATGTAGGCGGGCGTGCCCACCACGGTGCCCTCGACGGTCAGCTTCGCCGAGTCGTCGGCCGCGGCCCGGGCGAGGCCGAAGTCGATGATCCGCACGCTGCGGCGCGGACCCTCGAGGAACACGTTGTCAGGCTTGATGTCGCGGTGAACGAGGCCGCGGTCGTGGGCGGCGGCGAGCCCCTCGGCGATCTCGCGGCCGATCCGTAGCGCCTCGGTCAGCGACAGGGTGACGACCGCGGCCCGGTAGGCGCCGAGCGTCTGGCCGTCCAGCAACTGCATCACGATGTAGGGGAGCCCCGCGTGCTCGCCGACCGCGTGGATCGCGAGCACGTGCGGATGCTCGACGGCCGCGGCCGCCCGCCCCTCCCGCAGAAACCGTTGCCTGGCCCCCGCGTCCCGCGCCCGTTGCCGGTTCATGACCTTGATCGCCACGCGCCGGTCGAGCCGCTCGTCGTGCGCCAGGTAGACGCGCCCCATGGCACCGGCACCGACGAGCCCCAGGATGCGATGGCCGCCGATCGCGGCCGGCACCGGATCGTCGGCCACGCCGTCGTCGTCGGGAAGCAGGCCCGGGTCGGTGTCCATCGCGTCGAGCGCCACCGAATCGGTGCCGGGCGGCAGCGCCACCGTCTCGAAGAGCGGCGAGCCCGAGGCGTGGGTGTCGCGGCCCGCGACGCGGATCACGAACGAGCAGAATGGATCGCCGCGGAGCATGCAGCCCGGCTCGTCGATCTCGACCGTCTCGCCGAAGTGTCGGGCGAGGCCCCGCACCATCCCCGAGGCCAGGAGGCAGAGCCGCCGCCGCGAACTGTAGACCAGGTGCAGCTCGTCGGGGCCGATCCGCACGGCCTCGAGCACGGGAGGCTCCGCCCCGGGCTTTTCGACCCGGACCATCGCGTGGATCAGTTGCTCGGTGTGTTCCACGAGATCGAGCGTCCGCCAGGCCGGATCGACGAGCGGCCCGGCCACCTTCACGAGGTGGGGCGCCAGGAACTCGCCGAACCGCGTCACCGTGTCGCCCAGCGGCTCACCCTTCGCGTCGGCGACCGCCTGCAGGAGCGCCACGGCGTCGCCGTCGGGGTAGGAACCGGAGGGCAGATAGTGGCCCGCCTGCCGCACCACGCTCGTCTGGCCGGTGCCCGGGCCGGCGGTCGGGGCGAGCCCCTTCGGCAGCGACTCGGCGAACTTCCGGATGTAGAAAAAGATCAGCCCGTGCACGACGGTGTCATCCGAGGTCGGACTGGTTTCCGGGGGTCCCTCCCGGAGTCCGCATCTTATCAGCGGCCATCCACCGCCGAAAGCAGCGGACGCGGGGGCTGGGTGGCGGCAGTGTCCGGGCAGATCCGCCGCCGGTAAAGCGCCAGCCCATGGACCGCGTGGTAGAGGCCGCCGCACTCCGCGTCGACGTCGCTTGTCCGCTCGAGCAGGCTCACGAGCCGCTCGGCCGCCCGTGTCACCCACGGCTCGGACAGGCTCTCGTCGTCCAACAGCAGCGCCAGCACCTCGAACACGTGGCCCGTCGCGCTGAGCGTGGCGAACACGTCGGGCGAGGTGGCCGGCCGCTCGAACAAATGCACGGAGAAGCTGCCGTCGGGCTGTTGGAACCGCCGCGTGCGATCGATGCAGTCTTCGAGCACCGCCTCGGCCTCCTCCCAGCCGCTGCCGGGCGGCGGCCCCTCGGGGTGGACGGCCCGATAGGCCGTGACCGCGGCGGCCAAGCCGTACAGCCGGTGGGCCCCGCCGCAGGCCGCGCCGAAGATGTCGCTCTCGGCCTCCATCCGGACCACGTCCTCGGTCGTCCAGCGCCGGCCGTCGCCGCTTTCCCAGGTCGCGTCGGGCGGCAGATAGGCGGCCAGCGCCATCAGCGTCCACGAAGCCTCCTGGCCGGGGCGGATGTCGTGCCGCGCCTGCGCGAAGAGGTCTGCGAGCGTGAACTCGCGGCTGCCGACCACGAGCTTCGTGTCGAGCGGCAGGCCTCCCACGAGTCCGTCGCCTGCGGTGGCGACGCCGCACTGCGCGAGATAGCCGAGCCACTGGTCCGGGTGGCCTTGGCCCAGCGTGCTTCCCTCCTCGACCACGGCGACGACGCCCGGCGTGCCGGGGCGCAGCACCCAGCCGGCGATCCGGCCGCCGCCGAGCAGGTAGTCGAGCGCGGAGGAGACCTCGCCGTCATGGGCGAGCGGGAGGTCGCGGCCGAAGGCCAGGATGCCGTGCACGGCCTGCCAGGCGCCGTTGACGGCCGCATCGAGTCGCCGGCCGTCACGGGCCTGCTCGAGAGCCGCGTCGATCCGGCGGCAGAGTTCAGCCCGCGCGGGCGCCGCCGCCGGCGGCGGCGTGGCCGGTCCGCTGCAGCCGGCGGTGAGCGCGAGGAATGCCGTCAGGGCCGAAACCAAACGCCGGTGCGATGCGTACAACATGACTGCGGAACGGGTGCCAGGCCGGACTTGCCAGAAGGTCTAGGATACTTTGGCGGCGACTGGCGGCCGCCTCGCGGCAAATCAGGAGGTTTTCGAGCACGATGTTCTT
>CAXNGP010000020.1:0-13244 GCA_964201845.1 Pirellulales bacterium | reverse complement strand
TCGCAGCCGCTGGTAGATCCGCACCAGGGCATCCTCGTGGCTGGGCGCGACGCCCGTCCGCCGCTTCGACTCGTCGGCATCCTCGCGGAGGCTGTTCATCACCAGGGGCACCTTCTGCTCCTGCATCAGCTCCACGGCCGGCAGGCCGGAGGTGCAAATCAGCTCCGCCTGGTCCTGGGTGATCTTGCAGCCGGCGTCGACGATGATCTCGCCGGCCCGCTCGCTCGCCTTCGGATACACGATGTCATCGACGGCGATCTTGCCCAAGAGCTTGGGGATGCTTCGCGCGCCCGCCACCTTCTCCTTGGTCGTCTTGTAGAACAGCTTGAGGATCTCGGAGTCGTGGCTGTACTTCGGATCCATCGCCCGCAGGAGGGTCAGCGCCGAGAACTTGCCGCTCTGGTCGATCCGAACCTGGAGCGCGTCCTTCTTCGAGACGTTGAGCTCGATCCAGCTGCCGCGCTCGGGAATGATCCGGCAGTTGTGGGTCTTACGGTCGGCCGACTCGGTGTCGGCGACGAAGTCGATACCGGGCGACCGGTGCAGCTGGCTGACCACCACCCGCTCGGCGCCGTTGATGATGAACTCGCCGCCCCCGAGCATGATCGGGATGTCGCCGAGATAGACCTCCTCCTCGATCGGCTGCTCGCGGGTCAGCCTGAGCCAGACGCGGAGCGGACGCCCGTAGGTCAGCCGCAACTGCCGGCACTCGTCGGGATCGTAGCGGGGCTTGCCGAGCTCGTAGCGGAGATACTCGAGTTTGACCGTCTTGTCGTAGCTCTCGATCGGGAAGATCTCCCGCAGCACGCCCTCGATTCCCTGATCCTTTCGCTTCGCCGGCGGCACGTCGTATTGCAGGAACGCGTCATAGAACCGCGTCTGAATCTCGGTGAGATCCGGAATGGACTGACTGACGCGGCGGCTGCCGAACTGGCGAACCTCGGTGGGCTGGAGGCGGCGGACGGCGCGAGTTGCCATAGAGAGATCGACTCCTCGGAATGGAAGGCGGCGAGGGTGCGGCGAAACAACGGACCGGCACCCCGACCCCTGTCACGGCGCAGGACGCGCCGGAGCAGGGACTCGGGAGATTGACAACGAGCAGGAAGAGGACGCAGGCGCGAACGGCATGGAGCGACGGCCGCGAAGCGGGACAGGGCGATCTTGCAAAAACTATACCGTTTTCACCAGCAACGGCAAAAGTGCCGTGGTAACGCGGGGTTTTCGGCCGTTCTTTACTTGATCGAAACCTTCGCCTTGGCTTCCTCGAGCTCCTTGGCGAGCTTTTGGGCGTCTTCCTTCGAAATGCCTTCCTTGACCTTCGCGGGAACACCCTCGACCAGGTCCTTCGCCTCCTTGAGGCCAAGCCCGGTCGCCGCCCGGACGACCTTGATGACGCCGATCTTGTTGTCCCCGAAGTTCTCGAGGATGACGTCGAACTCGGTCTTCTCGGCGGCAGCCTCGCCACCACCACCACCGCCGCCACCACCGGCCGGAGCGGCCATCATCACGGCGCCGCCGGCAGCCGGCTTGATGCCATGGACCTCATCGAGGTAATCCGAGAGTTCCTTGGCCGCCTTCAGGGTCAGCCCGACGATCTTGTCGCCGAGTGCCTTGGTGTCGGCGGAGAATTCACGAGTCGCTTCAGCCGTTGCCATCGCTCCGGATCCTTTCCCTTCGTGTGCAGCGGCCTGCCGACTGTCGGAGGCCGCTCATGGTGATGTGTGTGGTCTGTTGACGGTGCCGCGGGGGGCGGCGGCGATCCGGGGCACGATGCCCGAACCGCCGAGCCCCTCGTTGTACCACGAATTTTTCCGGGGTGAAGACCCGCCCGGGAAATCCGTAATCCGGGGCCGGCCGGCCGGCTTCCGGTCACGCCCCGGCGGAATCCCCCGCCTTCTCGAGCTCGTCCACGCGGGAGGCGATCTGCCCGGCCAAGGCACCGCCCGCCGAGAGAATTTGACCCGACAACAGCGAGCCCAGGGAGCTGATCTGCCCCGACAGGATCGAGAGCTGCTCGCCGCGGGACGGCCACTTGGCGACCCGCTTGACGTCCGCGGCGCCCAGCCGACCACCATCCATCGCGCCGCCGCGACACTCGAATCCCTCGAACTCCTTGTCGCCGGCGATCCGGTCGAGCTCCTTGGCGAGATCGACGACGTCCTCGCCGCCCCAGGCCAGGGCGAGCATGCCCGCGGCGTCGGTCATCGCCGGAGCGAGCGGGGTGCCGGCCGTGGCCCGCCGGGCCAGGCTGTTCTTGATCAGCTGGAGAGTGATGCGTTTCTTCCGCAGCGTCTGCCGCAGCCGGCTGGTCTTCTGGGCGTCGAGCTGCCCGAGACTGACCACCATCACGTCGCCCACGTTGGTGAGGCGGTGCTTGAGGTCGTCGACCAGCATGTCCTTGATGGCTTTGCTCATGGCGTCAAAATCCTGCGTTAGGGTCTGTCGGGGAGGGCTTCCGGGCTCAGCCGGCCACCCGCACTCCGGGCGTCATCGTGCCGGAGATCGACACGCTCTTGAGATACTGGCCGCGGATGCTCGAAGGCTGCATGCCGAGGATGTGGTTGAGGAAAGCGCGGATGTTGTCGACGAGCTTGGCGTGATCGAAGCTCGCCTTGCCGACGACGGCGTGCACGATGCCCGTCGGATCGTTGCGAAACTCCACCTTGCCGGCCTTGTACTCACCCACGGTCTTCTTGATGTCGGCCGTCACGGTGCCGGCGCGGGGGCTGGGCATCAAGCCACGGGGCCCGAGCACCTTTCCGAGCGGACCGACCAGGCCCATCATGTCGGGCGCCGCGATGCAGACGTCGAAGTCGGTCCAGCCTTCCTTGATCTTCTTGGCGAGTTCGTCGGCGCCCACCTCCTCGGCACCCGCCGCCCGGGCGTCGTCAGCCAGGTTGCCCTTGGCGAAGACCACCACGCGCTTCGACTTGCCGATCCCGTGCGGCAGGACCAGTGAACCACGGATGATCTGATCGGCCTGCTTGGGGTCGATCCCGAGCCGCACGTGGATCTCGACGGTCTGGTCGAACTTGGGCGCAGGAAACTTCTTGAGCACCGCCACGGCCTCTTCGAGGGGCAGCGGATTATCGGACTGGGGCAGGACGGCCTGGGCCGCCCGCATGCGCTTGGTCTTAGCGACGAGATTCATGGTGTTGCCGGGAGAGGGGGAATGGGGGCCTGGACGGTGATGACTCGATGGAGATGACGACTCAGCCTTCGACGGTGATGCCCATGCTGCGGGCCGTGCCTTCGACCATGCGCCGGGCGTGGACGGCGTCGCGGGCATTGAGGTCGGCCAACTTGAGGCGGACGATCTCGTCGACCTGCGCCATCGTGACCTTGCCGACCTTGTCCTTGTTGGGCACACCCGACCCCTTGGCCAGGCCGGCCGCCTTCTTCAGCAGCGCTGCGGCCGGGGGGCTCTTGGTGACGAACTCGAACGAGCGGTCGTTGTAGACGGTGACCACGACGGGGATCGGCATGCCGCCGGCCTCACGCGTCCGGTCGTTGAACTGCTGCACGAACTGCCCGAGGTTGATCCCGAAGCGGCCGAGCGACGTGCCGACCGGGGGCGCGGGCGTGGCCTGCCCGCCCGGCACCTGAAACTTCGCCTGTCCGACCATCTGCTTTGCCATCGCGCTCGTCCTCGCTGGTGTTCGCTGCCTGTCTCGGTGTCTTCGCCGGATCCGGTCACTTCGACCGCGTACGATCCTCTCAGCGTGTTTTGTCGCTCAGTGTGTGCGGCCCATTCAAACCGACTCGATCTGCCAATACTCGATGTCGACGGGGGTCGAGCGGCCGAAGATGCTCAGCATCACCGTGACCCGGCCGTTGGATTCGTCGATCTGCTCGACCTCGCCCTCGAAGTTCTCGAACGTGCCCTCGTTGATCTTGACCTTGTCGCCCTTCTTGAAGTTGATCTTCAACCGCGGCGCCTCGGCCGTCTGCTCCTCCTTCTTGTTGAGGAGTTTGGCGACGTCCTGGGGCAGCATCGGACTGGGCCGGCCCGCCGAACCGGTGAAGTCGCCGATGCCTCCCGTCTCCCGGACGAGATACCACGTCTCGTCGTTGAGCACCATCTGCACGAGGATGTAGCCGGGGTACAGCTTGCGGGACACGACCCGCTTCTTTCCCCCCTTGAAGTCGGTCACCTGTTCCTTGGGCACGATCACTTCGCCGAACTGCTCGCCCAGGCCCTGCAGGGAAATCCGCCGCAGCAGCGTCTCGCGGATGGAATCCTCGCGGTTGCTCTGCACCTTGAGAATGAACCATTGCATGTCGGCGGCCGGCTTCGACGACCGCTCGGAGACGACCTCCTCGACCGGCTTGGCGTTTTCATCGCCTTCGAACGGGTCGGCGAGCTCGACGGGACCGTCGTCGTCGATCTCCTCCGCGTCCTGAACGTGCTCGGCCGCGGGAGCCGCCAGGGCTTCCGCCGGCGGGACCGGCAGTTCGTCGTCGTGTTCAGCTGGCTGTTGGTTCATGGTTGTTCGTCCACTCGGGAGCCCACCCGGCCCCGCTGGAGCCTAAAGGCCTGAAGACCCCCCGGTGAACAGGGACCAAAGTTTGGCGGGATGGAGCAAGAAACCCCAGAACAGATCGAACGCCGCCAGCAGGAACGCCAGCGCGAAGATCAAGAAGATCACCACGGCCGAACTGCGAAACACCTCGGTGCCGGTCGGCCACGAGACCTTCGCCATCTCGGCCTCGACCGCGATCAGAAACTCGGCAAACCGGGGGATGTTGACGATCCGAAAGCAGAGCCAGAGGCCCGCCGCCAGCAGCGCCCCGGGCACGACAAACCGCATCACCCCGAGATCCGGCCCCGTCGACTCCCCCGCGGCCAGGCCGGTGATGAGCTGCGACAACTGCCAGGCACCGAGGCCCACGATGACCGCCAGCGCCGCGAAAGTCACCTGGCGCGTGACGCGGCCCTGACTCCACTTGTAGAGGGAGAAACTGAGCATCTCCCCCAACAGGGATCCGGCCCGCGCCTGGTTGTTCTGCATTGCTGCCATCGGCCTGTCACCGTTCCCGGACCACCTGCTCCGTCTTCCGACGAACCACGACGCGTCCGGGCGACGAGTCGCGAGCGACACCTGCAGGGGCGGCGGGGATCGAACTCGCAACCTCTGGTTTTGGAGACCAGCGCTCTGCCAGTTGAGCTACGCCCCTGTGGGCGGCGGCCCGGCACCTGCCGGGACCGCCGCATCCAAATGTTACCTCACGTTCGAAGCACCTCCGCGGGCGGCCGCCCGTGCGACCCGACTCACTCGAGGATCTTGGTCACGACCCCCGAACCCACCGTCTTGCCGCCCTCGCGGATGGCGAACCGGACGCCGTCGTCCATGGCGATCGGCACCATCAGCTCGACCTCCATCTTGACGTTGTCGCCCGGGAGCACCATCTCGACGCCGCCGAGCAACTTGGTGTTGCCGGTCACGTCGGTCGTGCGGAAGTAGAACTGCGGCCGGTACCCCGTCACGAACGGCGTGTGGCGGCCACCTTCCTCCTTCGACAGGATGTAGACCTCGCACTCGAACTTCTTGTGGGGCTTGATCGAGCCCGGCTTGGCGAGCACCTGACCGCGCTCGATGCCCTCGCGGGCCACGCCACGAAGCAGGCAGCCGACGTTGTCGCCCGCCTGTCCGCTGTCGAGCACCTTCTTGAACATCTCGACGCCGGTGACGGTCGTCTTCTCGGCCTTTTCCTTGAGGCCGATGATCTCGACTTCGTCGCCCACCTTCACCAGGCCCCGCTCGATCCGGCCCGTTGCCACGGTGCCGCGGCCTTCGATCGAGAACACGTCCTCGATCGCCATCAGGAACGGCTTGTCAAGCTCACGGACCGGCTCCGGGATGTAGCTGTCGACGGCGTCGAGCAGATCGGCGATGCACTTGTTGGCCGCCGGGTCGCTCGGGCTGTCGTAGGCCGGCTTGCCGGCACCGCGGATGATCGGCACGTCGTCGCCGGGGAACCCGTACTTCGTCAGCAGTTCCCGAATCTCCATCTCGACGAGGTCGAGGAGCTCGGGGTCGTCGACGAGGTCAACCTTGTTGAGAAACACGACCAGCGCCGGCACGCCGACCTGCTTCGCCAGGAGGATGTGCTCCCGGGTCTGCGGCATCGGGCCGTCGGCAGCGCTGACCACCAGGATCGCGCCGTCCATCTGGGCGGCGCCGGTGATCATGTTCTTGATGAAGTCGGCGTGGCCCGGGCAGTCAATGTGGGCGTAGTGCCGCTTCTCGGTCTCGTACTCGACGTGACTGACGGCGATGGTCACCGTCTTCGTCTCGTCGCGGACGGTGCCTCCCTTGGCGATGTCGGCGTAGCTCTTGGCCACGGCGAGATTCTTGGCAGCTTGAACCGCGACGAGGGCCCCGGTGAGGGTCGTCTTGCCGTGGTCGATATGCCCGATCGTGCCGACGTTGACGTGCGGCTTGGTCCGGCTGAACGTGTCCTTTGCCATGCTCTCTCCTGCTTTCTCCTCGGGAGTGAAAAACCGAACGGTGACTCGTGGAAGGTGATGCCGCCCTTCGGGCAGCGGGATCGTGATCTCGCACCCCGCGCCGCGGTGGCTCGGGAAGAGCTGCTGAAGGGACTTGAACCCTTGACCTCGTCCTTACCAAGGACGTGCTCTACCAACTGAGCTACAGCAGCGACGTGGACGGGATTGTTTTCATGGGCTGGGGGATTGGGTCTCGCGAAGCGGGTAGAGGGAATCGAACCCTCGTCTTTAGCTTGGAAGGCTATTGCTCTACCATTGAGCTACACCCGCAGGGCCGAGCGGCGAAGGGCCGTTGTCGCCCGTGGGCGGGCGGGTGCCGGCAGGGATATCGCCGAACGGACTGTCACTGGGGAGTGCAGGATTCGAACCTGCGAAGGCATAAGCCATCAGATTTACAGTCTGACCCCGTTGGCCGCTTGGGTAACTCCCCGCGTGGTGTGGATCCGGTGTGTGCGTGTGTCTCCAGTAGGGCCGGCGACGGTTCGCGGGCGACAGGCTGCGGCCAACTCCGGACACTCCGGCGCCGCCTCCCGACACCGGGGGCGGTCGCCGCGCTGAGCTAGCGGCGGGAGTTGAACCCGCAACCTGCTGATTACAAATCAGCTGCTCTGCCAGTTGAGCTACGCTAGCGGCCGGTCAAAACCGCGAAACACCGAAGTGTACGGATTCGCATTTCCCATGCAAGCCAGCTCATTTTTCCAGCCCTTTTTCCGCCGGAGGGCACCGATCGCGGCCCGCCGCCCGGGGCTCCAAGCCGGCTCCCCTCAGCGGAAAACCAGCTCCAGCATCGAAAAATCGTCCTGGAAATCAGGCTGCCCCGCCAGTTCCCGAATCCGGCCGAGAAGGGCATCGATCGGCGACCCGGCCCCGGTCGCGCCGCCGGCCAGCGCCGCGACGAACTCCGGAAACGGCCACATCGACCCGTCCGCGCGGCTGATCTCGAACGCGCCGTCGCTATAGACGAACAGGCGGGATTCCTCGGGCACAGCCACGTCGCCCGCCGGGAAATCGAGCCCCTCGACCGCCCCGATCAGCGGGCCGTCGGAGTCAAGCAGGTGCCGCCCGCCATCGGCCGCGACCAGCAGGGCCGGCGGGTGGCCGCCCCCGGCCCACCGCAGCCGCCGCGTGGCCCGGTCGAACACGCCGTACCAGGCCGTGAAGAACATGTCGTTGTGCCGCTCCATGGGAAACGCCCGATTGAGCGCCGCGAGCACCGCCGCCGGGTCATGGAAGTCGGTCTGGGGCAGGGACTCGCTGCGGATCGCGTTCAGGGCCGACACCGAAAGCAGCGCCGCCCCCACCCCGTGGCCGCACACGTCGAGCAGATAAACCGCGAAGTGTTCGGGGTCGAGATCGTGGTAGCCGAACGCGTCGCCACCGAGCGAGGCCGAGGGAATGAACCGCCAGTCGGCCTGGATCGCCCCCTCCGCAACCGGCTGGGGCAGGATCGAGCGGACGTAGTGGGCCGCCGTGGCCAGGTCGTTGGCCAACACCTGCTGGCTCTTCTGGAGTGCCGTGAAGGCTTCGTTCCGTTCGAGCAGGGCCGTGAATCCGCGGGAGTGATACCGCACGCGGGCGACCATTTCGAGCCGGTCGGGAATCTTCACGACGTAGTCGTTGGCCCCCAACGCGAAGGCTTCGGCCTTCACGGCCGGATCCTCCTTGGTGGAGAGCACGATCACCGGCACGTCCCGCAGCCGCTCGTCGGCCCGATACCGCCGCACCAGTTCGAGGCCGTCGAGCTCCGGCATCACGAGGTCCTGGAGGATCACCGTCGGCCCCACCTCAGCGGCCTTCTCCACGGCCGCCGTCGCGTCCTTGCAGTAGTGGAACGCGAGCCCCTCCTCGCCGGCGAGCATCCGCCGCACGGCCTCGCCGATGATCGGCTGGTCGTCGACGAGCAGCACGGTCGTGCCGCGGGCGGTGGGCGTGGCGGGAATGGCCATGGGCGTGCAGCAGGACCCAGCTCCGGCGATTTTGGGCCGTCCCGCGGAGGCTACCACAGACCAGGTTCGCCGGCTCCGGTCGGCCCCCGCACAACCCACCCAATCATCGCCACCGGACACGGGCCGGCAGCACGGGGCCAGGAAAGCCGCGGCCGGTGGCGTTCGCGGGATGGCGGGCGGCCTTCGCTGAACCTCCGAGCGACCGGGGCGGGGCCGCGAGCGTCGTCGCGACCCCGCCCTGGCGTCGCGGCCTCACTTCGCAGGCTTTTTCGGCCGGCAGGCGGGGGGATCGGCGAGTGAGAACACGAGCACCTCCTCGCCGGTGATCGTCGAGATGTCGTGGTGCACGCTCACCATTCCCACGCCCGTCGCCTCGCGGACGATCTCCTCGAGCCGCGGCCGCCCGGTGGCCACCATGTGGGACCGAACCTGCTTGAGCAGCGCTCTCCCGTTGCCATGCTCGCCGCCGTGGCCGTTGCCGTCGCCAGTCCCCGAGGCCGGGCCACCGTTGCCGTTGTGGCCGGGCCGCGGGGAGACCAGCTGCCGCTCGGCCGGCGTCAGCACCCCCTGAAGCCGCACCACGAGCAGGGTGCCGATCAGGTGCGCATGGATGTCCCGCGGCCCGCGGCCGATGAAGTCCTGCTGGAACCGGGAGATGCCGTCGCAGACGGCGGCCTCGATCTCGCCCTGGGATTTCATGGTGGCTTCCCGTGGTGCTTCAGCCGCCGGTCTGGCGCCGCCCCTCCATCCGGGCCAGCGCTGCGGCCAACGGCTGGCCGTCGGCCCTGCCCTTGCCGGCGCCGTCCCCGTTCTCGTGGCCGTTGCCCTGGCCGTTGCAAATCCGGTCCCAGACCTCACGGCGGTGGATCGGCAGCTTGGTGTCGGCCTCGAAGCCGATCCGCACCCGGCCCCCTTCGATCTCCAGGATCGTGATCTCCAGCGCGATTCGCATCTCGCCGGGCTGGCCGATCACGACGCTTTCGCGGTTCTTCCTCGTCAGCACCAACATGGGTCACCTTCCTCATGGTTGCGGATCCCTCCGGGGAAAAGTCAGGGGCAGCCGGCTCCAATGCCGACCACCCGACTCGGTCCAAGTTCGTGGTTCGATGCCTGAGTCAACGCGTGGCCCGGCGTCACCTCGTCAGCCGCATGCGGCACGCTCGCCCGCCGGTGCTCGTTGACGGGGACTCCCAGGGCGGGCACGCCCGCGCCGAGCAGAAACAGGTCGACCTCCGTGCTGGTGGCCAGCGTCTTGAGCACGCTGCCGGTCACGGTGTCGACGTGGGCGATGGCCGCCGCGAGCGCGACGCCCGTCGCCAGCCGAACGTGCTCGCAGAGCGCCTCCGCAGTGCGGCTGAACAGGCCCTGGTGAAACTCGCACACCCGGCGGGCCCCGGCTTCGTCAGCCGCCGCCAGCTGTCGCTCGAGCGCGGAGAACGGCTCGTGCAGATACACCACCATCCAGGCGCCCGTGCCCACGACCGTGACGCTGGTCGGGGCCCGGCCGAGGAGGCCGTGCTCGAACGACCCGGCGGCCCGGGCGACCTGGCGTGCCAGCCACCCGTCGGCCGCGTCGGCGGTGGCCAGTCGGAGGGCCGGCGGCCGGAGCGCGGGTGAATCCGTCAGCCAGTGTTCGGTGCGGAAAGCCTGGGCTGTCATGGGGAAAACCGCCATCGGAAAGGGGCTGGACCGGGCACGGACGAAGGACTGTTCGGTGGACGCGCGTCCCGAACGGCCAAAAAAAAAGCCGGCGTGAGAGATCGCCCTCGGGCTTCCTCTCGCGCCGGCTTACGCTGCGACGGACCTCCCGGCGGTGCCGGTTTGCCCCTCGTCACGTCTTCCGTTCGTTGGAACGTGTTGTCAGGTTGTTTTTCCGCGGCAATGAGGCCTTGGGCGACCGTCACCTCCGCGGAACGTGGCTGATTGTATTTGGGCAGTTTGGGCAACGCAAGCAGATTTTTCCGGCGCGGGTTTCCGACGCCCCTGCGGGTCGTTGGACACTCGTCTCGGGTCAGGATTGGGCGTTCACGCCAAGGGTGTCGCCGCGAAGTTGGTCGCCCGAGGGTTCACACCCGACACCCGCAGGCCGCTTTCTCCGGCCGCCAGGAGCGCGGTCGATCGCGCGGCGAGCACGAGCCTGCCTTGAAACCACATCCGCAGGCTGCCGCCGACCGCGTCGAACCGCACGACCCCTCGGCCACCGGCCACCCAGCGGCCCGCCAGCACCCGCCAGCCTTCACCGTCGTGCACCAGAATCCGGGCTCGGAACCGGCCCCCCTTCCGCAGCAGCTCGGTCATCACCATCGCGCCGCTGGTGGGATCGTGCCGGGCGTAGAGCCCGACAGAGCCGCCACGCCGCACGTCCACGAGCGCCCGCAGGCTCACGTCGGCCACCGCGATGGCCGGCTGGTCGACGATCGCGGGGAGCGGCGCGACGGGGGCGGGCGGCGTCTGCGGCGTTCCGCCCAGCGATCCCAGGGCCGCGAAGGCATTGAGCCGGCCGGTCGCCACCTTGCCGGCCAGGGACTCGAGCGGCGTCGCCGTGCCGAGAATCCTGGTGCGGATCTCCGCCACCGTGATCCCTGGTTTCGCCGCCGCCAGCAACGCCGCCACACCCGTCACGTGCGGCGCGGCCATCGAGGTGCCCGAGCGGATCGCGTAGGTGCCGGTCTTGGAGGTCGACTGGATGACCGTGCCGGGCGCGGCCACGTCGACGCTCGCGGCCCCGTAGTTCGATGACAAGGCCAATGCCCCCTGCGGCGTGAGCGAGGCGACGGTGATCACGTTGGGCAGGTCGTAGCCGCCGGGATATTTGGGCGTGAGGTCCGTGTTGGTCGCGCTATTGCCCGCCGCGGCGACGAACGTAATGCCCGCCGCGCCGTGCTCGCGGATCGCCTGCTCGACGACGCCCGAGTAGCCGGCCGGCGCCTCCCAGCTGTTGTTGCTGGCCACGATCATGATGCCGTGATCCCGCCGCATCATCGTGGCGTAGCGGATGGCCCCGAGCACGGCGCTCGTGGTGCCCGCGCCACGGTCGTCCTGGATCCGCAGGGCCATGAGCGACACCTGCCAGTTGACGCCCGTGATCCCGACGCCGTCGTTGCCCACGGCGCCGATGATCCCCGCCACGTGGGTGCCGTGGCCGAAGCCGTCCTGCGGCACCGCGTCGTTGTCCACGAAATCCCAGCCATGGATGTCGTCGACGAAGCCGTTCGAGTCGTTGTCGATCCCGTCGCCGGCGATCTCGCCGGGATTCACCCAGAGGTTGGCGGCCAGATCAGGGTGCGTGAGGTCGATGCCGGAGTCGATGACCGCCACCACGACGCTGCGCGACCCCGTCGTGAACGCCCAAGCCTGGGCCGCGCCGATGTCGTTACCCGGCGTGCCGCCGTACTGGCCGCTGTTGAGCAGCCCCCACTCGCCGGCGAACGACGGGTCGTTGGGGATCGCCGCCGGCAGGATCTCCGCGACGACGGGGCCCAGGGCATCGACCGGCGACGCCGGCAACGGCCAGAGGTCGCCGGCGAGCGGCCGCCGCGGCTCGAGCCGCTCGCCGCCGGGGAGCGGCCACCGCGGCCGGGACCGGGCCGCCGCACAGCGACGGGGCGAACAGGGTCGGATCGGGAACGGGCCTCGCCAGTCCATGGCGGGTGCCTCCTTGCAGCGGTTGGCCGCGGTTCCTGCGGCCACCTAGGTGGTCAAGCTTTTTGCTTCCGAGGGAAACCTCGGCGGGATCGTCGGCGGCCCGCCGGGCCGCGGCCAGTCGCATCCCCCCGCCACTCCGGTCGCGTCGTGATTTCCAGGGTTCGCGCCGGCGGCAGCAGGTCGGACACCCCGCCGGTTCGCGGTGATCGCAAAACCTCTCATGCTCCCGGTGCTCGCCTGCCGAACACTCTCCTGAGCACTCCCCTCTCCAGAGGGGGGTGTCGCGTTCCGGCGGGCTTGGCGCCGGCGGCATGGGGGCATCGCCGCCGGCGCCGGCTTGCCGGGACACGTTTCGTGGAGCGGCGGCCCGGTCGCCAGGAGCCTTTTGATGCGGGCCATCAAGTCGCAGGGCGAGATCGAGGCGGCGGTCTGCGACGCCGTGTCGCGGTTTCAGCAGGAGTTCATGGGCCGCGGGCCCCGCGCGATCCACGCGCACCTCGTGGAAAACCGGCTCTTCGTGCACCTCGAGGGCGTGCTCACCGCGGCCGAGCAGCGGCTGATCGAAGGCCACGGGGCGGGGAACGGCAAGGGGGCGGAACTGCTCAAGCAACTCCGCAGCCACCTCGTCCTGGCCGGCCGCCCGCTGCTCGAGCAGCTCGTCGGCGAGGCGGCCGGGGCCTCACCGGTCACGCTCCACCACGACATTTCGCCGGTCACGGGCGAGGAGGTGATCGTGATCACCCTCGCCACCCCGCCCCCCTGCCGCGACCGCCGGCGGCGGTGACCGGCTGGCCGCTTGCACGAAACCCCGCCGCCGCGTCGAATCGTGCCGCCAGACCGCAGGGGCTGCGGCGGCGCGAGCGGAGCATCACGACATGGCGAAGGCGGCGACCGGCAAGCAGGGCATCCGAAAGCAGGCCGAGGCCGATTTGGCCGCCGCGATCGAGGGGCTGGGCGTCTTCTACCTGGGCACGGCCTGCGACGACGCGGGCCGCTCCACCGGCGAGCCCGTGCTCGTCGACGCGCGGCGGTTCACGACCCACGCGATCTGCGTGGGCATGACCGGCAGCGGCAAGACCGGCCTGCTCGTGGGCCTGATCGAGGAGGCAGCCCTCGACGGCATCCCCACGCTCGTGATCGAC
>CAXNGP010000019.1:0-13422 GCA_964201845.1 Pirellulales bacterium | reverse complement strand
GGGCCCGCAACGACTCCTGCCGCGTCCGCCCCAGGGCGGCGACGTAGCGCGCGGCGACGCGGCTCCAAGTCATGCCGCGGCCCGCTTCCCAGGCCTGCCGGGCCAACGCGCCGCGGCGGCCGTCGTCGGCAAGCAGCCGGTTCGTCTCGCGGGCGATCGCCGCCGGATCGTGAAACGGCACGATCACACCCCGGCCGTCGGCCAGCAGCTCGGCCGCGTGCCAGTAGGGGGTCGAGATCACCGGCTTCCCGCAGCCGAAGGCGTAGGCCAGCGTGCCGGAGGTGATCTGATCCTGGTTGAGGTAGGGGGTGACGTAGACGTCGGCCGCGGCGATGAACTCGAGCAGTTCGGGAAGGTCCACGTACCGGTCGAGCAACAGGACCCGCTCCTGGACCCCCAGCTCCGCGGCCAGACCGGCCAGCCGCTCCCGATAGGCCTCGCCCTCCCGCCGAACCAGGTGCGGGTGGGTGGCGCCGAGCACCACGTAGAGCGCGTCCGGGTGCTCCGCAAGGATCGCCGGCAGGGCGGCAATCACGTGCTCCACGCCCTTGTTGGGAGCCAACAGGCCGAACGTCAGGAGCATCCACCGCGCCTCGATGCCCAGCCGCCGCCGGGCGACGGCCGGCAACTCGAACGGCATCTCCGGGATGCCGTGCGGGATGACGTCGATCCTGTTGTCTTCGACCCGGTAGCGGTCGCGGAGGAGCCGACGACCCCGCTCGGTCATCACCGCCACGCGCGACGACCGCGCCAGCAACTCCTCCATCACCTCCAGTTGCTCGGCGGTCGGCTCCGCCAGCACGGTGTGGAGCGTCGTGTGCACCGGCATCCGCAGGCCGCGCACAAGCGCGAGCACGTGCGAGCCGGACGGGCCGCCGAAGATGCCGTACTCGTGCTGCAGCGAGACCACGTCGACGTTGCAGAGATTGAGATACTCCGCCGCCCGGCGGTACGCGGGCAGGCTCGAGTCGCGGATTATGAACCGGACCTCGGGCGGATGGTCGCCGCCGTCCGCGTCCACGACCGGCAAGACCAGACACTCCGCGTCGGCGAGCGTCGCGGCGACCGCGTCGCGGAGGTCGCGGGTGTAGGTGGCGATCCCGCAGCGGCGGGGCGGATAGGTGCCGACGAAGGCGATTCGATGAAGGGGGGCGGGAAGCATCGGGGTTCTCCGGCTGAACAGCCGGTGGCCCCCGTGCGTGCGGGCCGTGGGCGGCGGATGGGCTGACGTCCTTCGGCGCGTGCCTGCCGCTGTCTGCCGCGCCGCCCGGTCGACCCGGGCGAACTCCCTGCGATCCGAATCATACCGGTGGAGTCCAGCGTCGGCGCCAAAAACCGGCCGCTTCGGGCGCGAACGGCCCTGCGTTTCCCGCATCGGCCTCACGAAACCCTTACCGAAAAGACACGAACTTTTCACGGGCGGCTCACGATCGCCTGACGAGGCGCTGAGACAACCTCGATGATCGTCGAACTGGCCCCTGGATCGGAGACCGAAGCATGCGACGCCCGTTGGCCGAGCCGACAGGCCTGCTGAGGGCCTGCCTGGTCGTCGGTGGTGCGCTGGCGGTTCTTCCTGCCGCGACGGCAATCGACTTTGGAATGGTGCGGGTACAGCAGAACAGCACTGCCAACACGTCGGCGGCCGTGACGCTCACGGCCTGGGCCAACTCGCCGCAGTTCCAGGTCGCCCCGACGAGCAACTCCAACCGGGGCGACTTCGGCATCCAGATCGGTCCCTCGCGGGCAGATGACGTGACCGGTGGGATCTTCCTGGCGAGCGTCGCCAACAACGGCCGTGACAACAGCGAGACGGTTTCCTCTCTCGGCATCCGCTACGGCGAGGCGAGCATGGACTCCGATGCCAGCGGCTGGTTCGTGCCGATGCACGATGCGGCCTCGGGCGGTGAATACAACTTCGACTTCTCGGCGGTCTACTTTCCCTTCGCCGAGGGCTGGGTCGTCGGCCACGCCCGCAACGCGGTGGGCACCAACGGCGGTGTCTACGATCAGATCCGCACGGGCACGGGCGCCTCGGCCGTAGCGCTGGGGGGCTCATCCGGCAATCGGCTCGTCGCCCCGGGCACCACCAGCGCGCCGGACTCGACGTTGGCCAACGGCCGCTCCGACCTCTACCTCCAGGGCGTGAACACCCGCACCGACGGCCTGCTGTTCGTCAATCACGGCAAGAACGAGGCCAACATCGCCACCGCCCGCCCGGCTCCGGCCGGCACCCACTTCGAACTTCAGGTGCAGGATTACGACAGCGGGGCCGAGCACGACCCGGTCGCCTTCGCCTATGTGCCATACGGCACGCAGGGCGTGACGATGGGGCGGATCGCCAGCCACACCACCACGGTCTCCACGACCACGTATTACGGCGCGCGGGCGACCACGAGTCAGGGCGATTTCTCGATCCAGCGGGTGGCATCGGGTGCCTACCAGCTCAAGATTCCGGGCAAGACCACGGCCGACGGGACGCTGCTCGTCAGTGCCGCAGGGTTCGAGAGCGTGAACACCGACAACATCGTCACGTTCGCCCCGCTCGCGGATGGCACCGGCTGGCAGATTGAGACCCGGGATCTGCCCCTCAGCACGACCGCCACCACCGGCATCGCCGGCCAGGACATTCCCAGCGGCCAGGCCATCTTCGACTTTCTGTTCGTCCCGACGGCGAACCCGCCCACGGCCCCCGGCTCGCAGGCAGGGTATCGCGGCAACCGGGTGGCGGCGGCCAACTACTTCGTGACCGAGTTCGCCGCCGGCAACGAGGCTTCCGACATGACGGTCAATGCGAGCGTCGGCACGAGCGGCCTGGGCACGTCGAGTTCCAACCGTGGCGACAACAAGCCTGGCGTCGGCGGCGCTGCGATCCCCTTCAACACGACCGCCGCCTCAGCGGACGTCGTGCTGACGAGCACGAGCCAGGGCTTCCGCGACAACCCGCTCGGCGCCGATGGCTACGGACTGGCGACGGTGTGGAATGACGGGGGCACGTATTGCGTCGCCACAGCCAACAACGCGAATGCGGAAATCAACGTCAACTTCGCCGTCGCCCACTTCCCGGCGACGGCGGGCTTCGTGCAGGCTCCTGCGGCACCGACCTCCGCCGGACAGGCGACGCTGCCGCTCGACCCGGCGGCCGGACTCCTGCTGGCCACGCCGGCGGTGAACTCCGGAGCGCTGGCCTCCGTCGACATCTCCACGCCGGGCTCGCAGCGGGTGAACGTGGTGGGCTTCAGCGGCACCATGACGAGCACGACACCCTTCGGCTACGTGTTTCTGCCCAACGACACGCCTGGACTCGTTTCCGGCCGGGTCGACGGGGCGACGGGAGCGGTCATGACCGGCGCCGCCACCGGTAGTTACACGCTCACCCGCACCGCGACCGGTGTCTACACGCTGTCGCTCGCCGGCGGCCGCTCGCCCGACACCGGGATGCTGCTTCTGAACGCCCTCGCGGCCGGCGGCGAGTTCGACAACTTCGCGGTCTGGGAGAAGAGTGGTACGGACTTCACGATCCGCGTGCTCGACGCGGCCACGAGTCCGACTGCTGTGGACGGCGACTTCCAGTTCGCCTACGTCTCGTACGACCAGTCGCTCAGCAAGTCGAGTGACCTGGCGGCCACGGCGTCGAGCCTCGACTTCGGCAAGGCGTTGGTGGGCACGACCGTGACCGCCCCCGTCGGGGCCACCGCCACGAGTCCGCACAGCTATACCGTAACGAGTTTCCGGGCGAGCGGCTCGGCGGGATCGGCGGCGCTCGCCATGACCACCGCCTCGGGCACGATCCGCGGCGACACCGCCAACGTGGCGGCGGCAGGATCGGTCACCATCGGCGCGGTCGCATCCGCGAGCGGTCCTCTGACCGCGACGATCGCGCTGACCAATCTGACCGACACGTCCGACACCACCGGGCTCGACATCTCCGCCGCGCTCGCCGCCTACGAGCCGGCGAGCCTGTCACAAGGACAATCGGCCGCGGTCGCCTCTGGCGGCCTCGTGAGCCTGGCCAACGCCGCAGCCGCCGGCAGCCTGCGCGCCGAGGCCGAGATCGTCTCCCGCTCCTTCACCGGTGATACGGGCTGGAGCGTGACGGGGTTCCAGGCCGGGAGCACGATCGCCGCCTCCGGCGTTGAGTCGGGCACGGCGACGTTCGACGCCACGGGCCGGCTCAACGGGACCTACACCGGCACCTTCGCCGTCGCCGTCGAGCATGCGGATCTCTCGATTGTCGGCACCTCGGCCGGCGACCTGGGACAGTTCACATGGTCGTTGTCGCACGAGGTCAGCGGTCGGGCGGCGGAAAGCGGCCACGCGGTTCGACGCGGCGGCGATCCCTATCACGGCCTCGGGCTCGCGCGCGGGCAGGGCCGGGCCACGGCCGCGGCGATCCTCGCCGGCCAGGCGGGCAGCGGCCGGACGGTGCAGTTCGGCTTCCGGGATGCGGCGGCCGCCCCCGTGCTCAGCGACATTCTCGAACTCACGGGCACCGGCGGCGACCCGATCGTACTCTCGGTGTCGTACGACGAGTCACTGCTCGGCGGCATGGCCGAGTCGTCCCTCCGCCTCGGCTGGCTCGACGAGAACGTTTCCTCCGCGACGTTCAACCAGTGGGTGGCGGCAATCGACGGCAACACCGCCAACCCGGTCTCACCCCAGGCTCCCTTCGCCGGTAGTTGGGACTCGTACTGGGCCGCCTTCACATCCGCGAACCCCTCGGCCACGCTGGCCGACGCCCGCGGTGCCTACGGCGTGGACGCCGTCGGCAACACGGCTTGGGCCGTGATCGACCACAACAGTTCGTTCGCCGTGGTGCCCGTCCCGGAACCGGGCGTGACGGTGCTCGCCAGCCTCGGCCTGGGAGGGCTGGGCGTGGCGTTCCGTCGCAGGTGCCGATCATGACCAACCGCAGACTCGGCCGCCTGCTCGGTTCGTTCGCCCCGACCATCACGATGGCCACTGCCGTCGTTCTCCTGATCGGCTGCGGTGACGGCCGGCTGCCACGAAGACCTGTCAGCGGCAGCGTGACGGTGGACGGCAAGCCCGCGGGCGGCGCACTGGTGGTGCTCCACCCCGTGGCCGGCAGCGTGGCCGACGAGGCCGCAAAACTCCGGCCCACAGGCACGTGCGATCGTGACGGCACGTTCGTGCTGGGCACGTGGGAACTGGCCGACGGCGTGCCCGCCGGCCGTTGGAAGGCCACGGTGCAGTGGTTCACCGCGGCCGGGGCCGACGCGGGGGCCGACCCGGAGGCCTCGCAGGCGGAAACCGACCGTCTCGGCGACGCCTACGGCGCCCCGGAAGCCACGCCCCTGTCGGTCGCGGTGGCCGATTCGGCCGTGCAACTGCCGCCCTTCGAACTGCGCGCGGCGAGCCCCCGCTGACGTGAACCGCCATGCTCCCGTCGCTGCCTCCGACCCACCGGCCCGGGATGACGCTCGTCGAACTGATGGTGGTGATCGCGATCATCGCCCTGCTGGTCGCCCTGCTCCTGCCCGCGGTGCAAGGAGTCCGCGAGGCGGGCCGCCGCACGCAGTGCGGCAATCACATGCGGCAGGCCTGCCTGGCGATCCTCGCCTACGAGCAATCCCGCGGGGTGCTGCCGCCGGGCTGGACAAAGCCCGCGAGTGGCCAGACGACGCCCACGAACCACAACGTCTACACCTTCATCCTTCCCCACCTGGACCAACTCGCCCTCCACGACCGGGTCGACTGGAACCAGCACTGGAACACCGGCTCCAACGTCACGAGTCTGGCGGTCGAGCTGCCGATCGCCGTCTGCCCATCGGCCCCGGGCGGCCGGCGATTCGTCGCCGACTACTCGAGCTGTGAGCTGATTTCGTCGAGCGCCTATTCGCCGCTCCTCAGCTCGAATGCGATCACCTCCCGGCCCAGCTGGACGGGCGTGCTCCGCAACGGGCCCCGCGCCTTGGCCGACATCCGCGACGGGCTCTCGAACACCTGGCTGTTCTTCGAGGACGCAGGCCGACCGCAGAGCTGGGCCGACGGCCGACCGACGGGCGGCACAAACGTCTCGGGAGCCCACTGGGCCGACGTGGAGGGCTACTTTCACGTGCACGAGCAGCGAGCCGGAAAGATGCAGAACGTCACCAACAACAACGAGATCTACTCGTTCCACCTCGGGGGCGTGACCTACGGGATGGGCGACGGGTCGATCCGCTTCGGGAGCGACATGATCGATCCCGACGTGTTCGTGTCGCTGTTCACGGGCAAGGCCGGCGACACCGCCCGCGGCGACTGGTGATGGCCGGCTTCTGACCGCGGAACTGATGGCCGCCGCCGGGGTGTTCGGCGGGCGAATCACACCCAAGCCGGCACCCCCGGCCCCCGCGAACTGGCCCGAAAAACAGGGTCGTGGAGAAACTCTCGATTGACGTATCGTAGTGTTCCGATATATTGATCTGTTGGCCGGGCGATCCCGGCCGATCGCCTGCCCCGAGGAGCCCCGCCATGAAGATCGAGCAGTACTACCTCGCCTGCCTGTCCCACGCCTCCTACATGATCACCGACGACAAGACGAAGACGGCGGCCGTGGTCGATCCACAGCGGGACGTCGACCAGTATCTCAAAGACGCCGCGGCCGGGGGCTACACGATCACCCACGTGTTCCTCACCCACTTCCACGCCGACTTCATCGCCGGCCACATCGAACTCCGCGACCAGGCCGGCGCCACGATCCATCTCGGCCGCAGGGCCCAGGCGGAGTTCGAGCACGTCGCGATGAAGGACGGCGATGCGGTCGTGTTCGGCGACGTGAAGCTCGCGGTGATGGGTTCGACCACGTCGCGATGAAGGACGGCGATGCGGTCGTGTTCGGCGACGTGAAGCTCGCGGTGATGGAGACCCCGGGCCACACCCCCGAGGGAATCACGATCCTCGTCTACGACCTCGCCACGAGCAGGACCGACCCCGTAGCCGCCCTCACGGGCGACACGCTGTTCATCGGTGACGTGGGGCGGCCCGACCTACTGGCGAGCATCGGCGTCACGGCCGACGAACTGGCCGACATGCTCTACGAAAGCATCCGCAAGCTCGTGAAACTACCCGACGCCACGCTCGTCTATCCCGCCCACGGGGCCGGCAGCCTGTGCGGCAAGGCCCTGTCGAAGGAGACCGTGTCCACGATCGGCGAGCAGAAGAAGTTCAACTACGCCCTCCAGCCGATGAGCCGTGAGGCCTTCAAGGCGATCGTGACCGCCGACCAGCCGGAGGCTCCCGACTACTTCGTCCACGACGCGATCCTGAACCGCAAGGAGCGGACGGCCCTCCACGACGCCATGGAGAAGCAGCTCCAGCCGCTCTCGGTCGACGAGGTGCTCGCGCTCGAAACGTCCGGAGCCCAGCTGCTCGACGTGCGCGACGGGATCGACTTCGAGGGGGGCCACCTCCGCGGGTCGCTCAACATCGCCCTCGCGGGCAAATACGCCACCTGGGCCGGCTCGATGCTCTCCCAGGACAAGCCGATCGTGGTGATCGCCGAGGAGGGGGGCGAGGAGGAGGCCGTGATGCGGCTGGGACGGATCGGCTTCGACAACGTGGCCGGCTTCCTGGCCGGCAGCATGCGGGCGCTCGAGCAGCGCGGCGACCTCGTCGAGCAGACGGAGCGGATCACGGCCCCCGCCCTCGCCGAGTGGCTCGCCGGCACGCGGAGCGGCGTGGGGGGCAAACCCGTGGTGCTCGACATCCGCTCCGAGGCGGAGCACGCCGGCGGCCACGTGGCCGGCAGCCTCAACATCCCGCTGCCCCATCTCGCGGCTCGATTCGGCGAGCTGCCGTCAGATCGGCCGGTGGTCGTCCACTGCGAGGGGGGCTACCGGTCGGCCATCGGCGTGAGCCTGCTCCAGAAACTCGGCCGCAAGGATGCCCACGACCTGGTCGGCGGGTTCAAGGCCTGGCTGGCGACGCAGGCACCGGCCACGGCCGGCAGGTGACCTGATTTTCCGCTCGCTGACACAGGCTCGGGCCTGCCCCTGCCAACTCGTTGGACGCTCGGTTGCGGCGGCGGCGGCGGTGGATTTATCTTGGCCGGGCGATCTGAGCCGGGGCCTGGTCGGCCGCCGAACGGGAGGTGCGCGATGATGGGGCAGAGTCCGTTTCGCCGTTCGAGTTCGGGTGGGTTCCCGCGTCATGGTTTCACCCTCGTCGAACTGCTCGTGGTGATCGCGATCATCGGGATTCTCCTCGCGCTGCTGCTGCCCGCGGTGCAGGCCGTCCGGGAGACCTCGCGGCGGCTGTCGTGCGGCAACTCGATGCGGCAGGTGGGGCTCGCGGTGCAGTTGATCGACGGCGCCCGCCGCTTCCTGCCGCCGATGTCGGCGCCGGCGAAGCGGGAGAAAATCACGAAGGCCGCCCGGTCGTACAACGGCGCGATCGGCTTCACGGTCTTCACGTGGCTCCTGCCCTACATCGAGCAGGAACCGCTTTCCAAGCTCGCCAACCGCGACGTGAACACCGCCGTCCCCGGGGCTCCGGGGGCCGGCACCATCTACGCGGTCTCGATCCCCACCTTTCTCTGCCCGTCGGACAACTCGCACGCGGCGGGCATGGCGTTGACGAATGTCGGCGGCGCCGACAGCTGGGCCGTCGGTAGCGTCGCGGCGAACTACAACGTCTTCGGCAACCCGCTCGGAGGGACCGCCGTCGAGCGATCCGAGGGGAGTTCCAGCCTCGCCAGGTCGTTCCCCGACGGACTCTCGAAGGTCGTGATCCTGGCCGAGCGGTACGGCACCTGCGGCAGCAGTGGCGAAGCCAACCACTCTTCGACCAAGGGCAACCTCTGGTCGGACGCGAACCAGACCTGGCGGCCCGTGTTCTGCGTGAACGAGACCGACCAGATTCCCGACGCCCCGGGATTCACCCGCTGCGAGATGTTCCAGGTGGCGCCCAACTGGGTGTCGGAGTGCGAGTCGAGGCGGGCCCAGACCCCGCATCCCGCCGGCATGCAGGTCGTCTTCGCCGACACCCACGTCGCCACGCTCGACGGATCGATGGATCCGGAGGCATGGGCCGGGATCTGTCACCCCGGCGACGGCCTTCCCGCCATGGCGAATTGGTGAGCCGTCACGAGTCGAGCGGGGGATCCGTCGCCGATGCGCATCGCGTTCCATCTGCTGCTCGGGGCGATCGCCGGATTCGCGCTCGGCATCCTGGGGCCGATCGCCCTGTACGCCTTCAAGTGGTGGACGGATCCCGCCGGCATGCGACAGGGGGCCGGAGGCGCGATTCCGTTCTTGATGCTGCTGACGGCCCCGCTCGGGGCGATCTACGGGGCCGCCTGGGGATACACGCGGGCCAACCCGCCCACGACGATCGTCAAGCTTGGTCCGGAACGCATGCTCGCCGAGTTCGACGCGCAGTTCGGCAACCGGTCGCTCGACGATCAACGAGTGGCCCTCGCCGGGATCGCGCCGGTCTGGATGGCCGAATACCGCCGCTGGGTCAACGTGCGACTCGTGATCATCGCTCTCCTGTCCGCCGCACTTCTGCGGAGCGTCGGGGGCGCCATCCTCTGGCTGGCGGTTTGTGGGGGCTATGCCGGCCGCACGGTCGCGGTCATCGCCCGGGTCCGGTCCGCCGTGCGCTCAGCCCGGGAGCGGTGGGGGGACGACGTGGTCGACGGCCTCGGCCTGCACTGGACGCTCCG
This sequence comes from Pirellulales bacterium, assembly GCA_964201845.1. Classification (GTDB taxonomy): domain Bacteria; phylum Planctomycetota; class Planctomycetia; order Pirellulales; family UBA1268; genus QWPN01. The sequence goes on along the minus strand of CAXNGP010000019.1, from coordinate 3,758 downwards.
CTCCTGGAAGCGGTGACCGCATGCGTCGCTCGCTCGCGAGAGGCGGACGCAAAACCCCGGTCCGCCTTCCCCCAATCGCGCGGCCATCGGCAAGAATACCGCCTCCGCGTTCCATCCCGGCCGCATCCATACCCGGAATATTCCCATGACCCGCCGCGCCCTCAGCCTCGCCGTCTGCCTCGTCGGGCTCGGCTCCCTCCCGGCCGCCGAAGTGGTCACGCTCGCGCCGGGCAACGCCGCCGTCGTCGCTCCCGCCGGCAAGGAAGCCGACTGGATTCACGGCGACCATGTGCTCCACAACGACTTGATCGTCGCGGTGATCGCGAAGCCGGCCGCGACCAGGCATGCGAACATGACCGTCCGCAACGTGGGTGGGTGCATCATTGATCTCACGTCCCGCGAGCGGCCCAACGACCAGCTGAGCTGCTACTACCCGGCGGCGGGCCTGGCGGAGTTTCGCACCGCCAGCGCGTCGGCCGATGGTGAAGCGCCAGTCGCCGGAGATGACCTCGCCGTGCGCGGGAGCCGCGTGCGACTGGAGGCAGTCTCCGCCGCCGCGGCCGGGCGGCCGGCGATCACGGTCGCCTACGACCTCGCCGACGGCGACGACTTTCTCACCGTCACGACCACGTGGTCGAACCCGGGCGCCGGCCCCGTCCCGGTGAGCGTCGCCGACCGCGTCCGTGCCGACCGCACGTTCACGTCGGCCGTTGCCGGCGACGACAACGTCGCCTGGTGGGACGACGAGTGGTTCGGCCAGACCTACGCCGTCGTCCCGACCGGGGCCCGCTGCAAGCCAGGCCGGCCCGGCGAGGTCGTCCACTTCAAGGAGCGCGATCCGCTGGAGTTCGTCCCGGACGCTGGTCCGGTCGCGGCGCTTCCCCCGGGCGGCTCGGTCACGCTCGTCCGTCGGGTCTTCCCGGCCGACAGCCTGCTCGCCGCCCGCGGCATCGCCCGCCGGCTCGCGGGCCGCGAAGGCGTGCGGGTGAACGCCACGGTCCGCGATGCCGCCGGGCCCGTGCCCGGGGCGATCGTGAAGGTCGCCGATGCGGCGGGCGGGCGATACGCTGCCGGCCGCGTCGATGCAGAGGGCCGCCTGACCTTTGCCATGCCGCGGGATGCCGCGGCCTGGAAACTCGTGGCCGACGCCACGGCCCGAGGTCGGGGCAGCGTCGAACTGCCGCTCGGCCCGGCGGCTGCGGGCGAGACGATCGAGATCGAGGCGCTCCTGCCGCGGCCCGGCATCGTGGTGGGCACGATCACCGACGACGACGGCGGGCCGATCCCGTGCAAGGTGCAGTTTCGCGGCCGCGGCGTGCCCGACCCCGACTTCGGCCCCGACAGCGGCGACACCGCCGTGAAAAACCTCGTCTACTCCGCCGACGGCCGCTTGCGCGTGGAGATCGCCCCGGGCACGTACGACGTGGTGGTCAGCCGCGGGTCCGAGTACGACGCCGTCACGACCTCGATCACGGTCGCCGCCGACGGCGCGACGCCGCTCGCCGCGAAGCTCTCACGCGTCGTGGCCACCGGCGGCTGGATCAGCAGCGACTTTCACAGCCACTCCACTCCCTCGGGCGACAACACCTCGAGTCAGCTCGGTCGCGTCCAGAACCTGCTCGCCGAGCAGGTCGAGTTTGGCCCCTGCACCGAGCACAACCGGATCTCGAGCTACGCGCCCCACCTCGAGCGTCTGGGGGCCGGCCACCTGATGGCCACCTGCAGCGGCATGGAGCTCACCGGGTCGCTCCTGCCGGTGAACCACCAGAATGCGTTTCCCCTCGTGGAGCGGCCGGGCGAGCAGGATGGCGGCGGCCCGACCGTCAACAACGACGATCCCGTGGCCCAGGTCGAGCGGCTCGCCCTCTGGGACGACGCCGCCGACAAGGTGGTGCAGATGAACCATCCGAACCTCGTGCAGGTGCTCGGCGACCGTGACACCGACGGGAAGGCCGACGCGGGCTTCGAGAAGATGCTCGGGTTTATGGACGTGATCGAGGTGCATCCGCTGGAGGAGATCTTCACGCCCCCCGCCCCCGATTTCGATCCCCGCCGCCGGGAGCACACCGTCTTCCGCTGGCTCCAGATGCTGAACCTCGGCTACCGGCTCCCCGGCGTCGTGAACACCGACGCCCACTACAACTTCCACGGCTCCGGCTTCCTGCGGAACTATCTCGCGAGCCCCACCGACGACCCGGCGAAAATCCGGATCGGCGACGTGATCGCGGCGTCGAAGGCGGGCCGGGTGGTGATGACGAGCGGCCCGTTCTTGGAGGCCGTCGCTTCCGCCGGCGAGGAGGCCGTCGCTTCCGCCGGCGAGGAGGCCGTCGCTTCCGCCGGCGAAGCCACCAAGCCGGCGGGGCCGGGAGACACACTCCGGAGCGAAGCTGGCCGCGTGTCGCTGCAGATCCGCGTGCAGTGCCCCAACTGGTTCGACGTCGACCGCGTGCAGGTGTTCGTGAACGGCCGGCCCGATCCCGCGCTCAACTTCACCCGCCGCGACCACGCGGGCATGTTCACGCGCGACGTCGTCCGGTTCGACCAGACCGTATCCGTCACGCTCGACCGCGACGCCCATCTCATCGTGGCCACCGTCGGCGAGGGCTCGAACCTGGGGCTCGTGATGGGCCCCGACCACGCGGAACGCCGGCCGATCGCCGTCACCAACCCGATCTTCGTGGACGTCGATGGCGGCGGCTTCAAGCCCAACGGCGACCTGCTCGGCGTGCCGCTCCACCATCCGGCCGAACCGTCCCGCCCCGGCCACCGGCATCCACACGCCGCCCACCCCCATCCACACGACGGCCCCTCCCTGCCCCGAGATCCCGCGCGATGAAGTCGCTCACCGAGCACCTCACGTTCAACCTCCCAGCCCGGATGGCGTTTCTCAACATCACGCCCCAGGTCGAGGAACTCGTGGCGCGGTCCGGCATCCGGGAGGGGCTCTGCCTCGTCAACGCGATGCACATCACCGCCAGCGTGTTCATCAACGATGATGAATCCGGTCTCCACGAAGACTACGCCCGCTGGCTCGAGCAACTCGCCCCCTTCGACGCCGACCCGAAGGCCTACCGCCACAACCGCACCGGCGAGGACAACGCCGACGCCCACCTCAAACGGCAGGTGATGGGCCGCGAGGTGGTGGTTGCGGTCACGGCCGGCAGGCTCGACTTCGGCCCGTGGGAGCAGATCTTCTACGGTGAGTTTGACGGCCGACGCCCCAAGCGGGTGCTCGTGAAGGTGATCGGCGAATAGCGGCCCGCGCGTGGGCCGGTCGGCTCCAAACCCCGGCCCGTTCGCCGCCGGGCTCCAACCCGCTTGGTGGGTCTGGTAAACCCTCTCGCATGGACCACGGCGGAATCATCCCGACGCTCTTCCACGCCCCCCGGGCGCTGATCGGGATGCTCCACGTCGGCCCGCTCGCCGGCAGCCCGCTCCACCGCCAGACGGCCCTCGACCTCGACGACCAGATCGAGGATGCCGTCGGCCAGGCCGGGATCTACCGGGCCGCCGGCTTCCACGGGCTGGTGCTCGAGAACATGTTCGACCGCCCTTACCTCAAGGGCCGCGTGGGCCCCGAGACGGTCGCCTCGCTGGCCGTGATCGGTCGCGAGGTGCGCCGCGCCGTGTCGCTGCCGCTCGGAATTCAGGTGCTCGCGGCGGCGAACGAGGAAGCACTCGCCGTCGCGCTGGCCTGCGGCGCGGCATTCGTGCGCGTCGAGGGTTTTGTGTTCGCCCACGTCGCCGACGAGGGGCTC
>CAXNGP010000018.1:0-13486 GCA_964201845.1 Pirellulales bacterium | reverse complement strand
GGCATGGGCGACCCCGAGCCCGCAGGAGGTGGCCTCGGGTGCAAGAGCCGGGGACAGCCCCCGGGGCGTGAGCCTCGAGCATGGTCTTCACTCCGTTAACCCTTCCTTCTTGAGGTCTGCGGGCAACTGGGGGTCGACGATGCCGCGTGAGCCGCGGCCCTCCTCGAGCCGGCTGGCCACGTCGTTCTTGATGCTCTCGACATCGGCTTCCCACCACTTTCGCCGCTCGGCCAGGTCAGCCGGGGGCGTGAAGGGCCGCACGATCCGCATGCCCACGCCGAGCGCCGGCTCCTCGGTGTACCACCAGGGGCTCTTGGGGAAGTTGGGGTCGACGTCCTTCCAATCCGGATTCTCGGGCGTGCCGCCGGAGTCCCGCGAGCCCTTGCGGGAGGCGCTGCGGCACTCGGTCGCCTCGTCGTAGAAGGCGCCGCCCCGCAGGACTCGGGGATAGAGCCGCTCGGGCCACTGGATCGCCGCCGCCGCCGTTACCGGCTGGGGCAGGGCGGCCGGCTTGGCGTAACCCCCGGCGACGAGTTCGTCGACGACCCACTCCGCCGCGTTGCCGTGCATGTCATGCAGGCCGAAGGCGTTGGGCTTCTTCTTGCCGACGGGATGGGTGGTCTCGTCGGCGTTGTCGGCGAACCAGGCGACGTCGCCGAGGGCCTGGGCGTCGCCGCAGCAGAACGGAGTGGCGGTGCCGGCCCGGCAGGCGTATTCCCATTCGCTCTCGGCAGGCAGGCGGTAGAAGCGACCCGTGAGGCCGCTGAGCCACTTGGTGTATTGCCGGGCCGCGAACTGCGTCATCGAGACCGCGGGCAGGTCGGGATCCTCGCCGTTGGTGAAGGTGGTGGTGGGGTCGTAGAGATTGGACGGAGCCGTCACGGCGTCGGCCACGTTGGCCTCGGTGACCGGCCGGATCCCGGCGGACTGCATGGCCATGAACACGTTGCAGGTGGCCATGTAGCGCTTGTATTCGGCCCAGGTGACCTCGTGCTGGCCCATCCAGAACGGCTCCACCCGCACCTCGAAGGTCGGGCCCTCGTCGGCGGTGCGGCCCTCCTCGCCGTCCGCGCTGCCGACCCGGAAGGTGCCCCCGGGGACGGGGAGCATCCGGAAGCTGACGTCGGTGCCCGGGATCGTCTCCTCGTAGGGCGTCATCCAGCCGCCTTCGACTTTGACGAAGGGGCCGGCGCCGTCGGGCTTGGCATCTCCCGCGACGAAGCCCGGGGTGGCGGCCGCCGGCGCACCGCCGGCCGGCGGGAGCGGCAGGGCCACGAGCGCCATCACGAGCAGGAAGGGAAGTCGGCAAGCGGGCGGGAAGAAGGCGTGCATGGCGGCTCGGGGCGGGAGGGATCGCCGGCGGGACTCGAAAACGTGGGGCCGGAAAACCCGTAGATTGTACCGTGCGGCAAGGTCCCCGCCCACGCTCGGGTCGCGTCTCCCAAACGCCATGTCCACCAAGAAAAAGCCCCCGCAACCGACCGCGTCGGCCCCCTCCAAGGCCGGCTCCAAGGCTGGCAAGGACGTGAAGTCGGAGCGGCCGGCCGAGCGGGTCGTGGCGGAGAACCGCAAGGCCCGTCACGACTTCGAGATCCTCGACACGCTCGAATGCGGGATCGCCCTGGTGGGCAGCGAGGTGAAGAGCCTGCGGGGCGGCCGGATGAGCCTCGACGAGGCCTATGGCCGGGTCGAACGGGACGAGGTCTGGCTCTACGGCTGCGACATCCCGGAATACGAGAAGGCCAACCAGCTCAACCACAAGCCCAAGCGGCCCCGCAAGCTGCTACTCCATCGCCGCGAGATCCGCACCTTCGCGGCCCAGGCCTTCGAAAAGGGGCTCACGCTCGTGCCGCTGAAGATGTATTTCAAGCACGGCCGGGTGAAGCTGCTGCTCGGGATCGGCCGCGGCCGCAAGGCCCACGACAAGCGGGAGAAGCTCAAGGCCGACACGGCCCGCCGTGATATCGAAATCGCCCTCCGCGGGCGATCCCGCGGAGGGCGATGAGAGGGCGTCGAGGGGCAGCGGCTCAGGCGGGCTGCCGGTGGCTCATTCGGCGGCGACGAGTTCGCCGGCGGGAACGTCGGTGGAATCCTCAGGGTGCCAGAGGGGCATGCCCCGCTGGATCCGCTCGGCGAGGATATCGATCTTCTCCCGCGAGCCGGCCGGGGCGTGGGTGGGCACGAACTCGGAGGTGGTGACGGGTTCGAAATTCTCGTCGTGGCCATACAGCTCGATGATTTCGAAGACATTGCGGATCCGGGTCATCGACACGAAACAACTCCTTGGGGGGTGAGGGCACGTTGGCGCAACCATCAGGCCGGCGGCACCCCGCCGGGCATGGCTGCTCGGTTCCCGTGAACGCGCGGCGCGGGCTGCCGGACAACAGAGTTCCCCGGCAACGATCCGGATGGGAACAGCAGGCGGCGGGCCATCGCGAACGCCCGCTGACGATGCGGCTTCAGCCGCTGCGGCGGGCTACGGCGTTCGTGGTGAACCCTCGCATTATGGATCGGCGTTCATGCAAGTCAAACAATTCCGCAGCCCGGTTTTGCGACCGGAAAAACCGGCAATCTTCGCCATCGATTGCCGCGCTGATCGCAGGGAAAGTACGCTTGGTCGATCGCCCCGGGGATGCAGGCGCGGCCGAAGCCGCTCGCCCATCGGGGTGGGCCGTGGGCGGCCCGGGCTTCGGTCCGGCGGCCGCCGCAACCGATGCCGCAGCTCACCGGACCGCTCGCCACCTATCCCGCGCGAGTTTCCTTCGCCGCGTACGTGGTCACGATCCTGGTCGGCGGTCTGGTGCTCACGCTTCCCGTCTGCCGGCAGCCCGACCGGCCGCCGATCTCGTTCGTCGACGGCGTGTTCACCGCCACGAGCGCCTGCTGCGTCACGGGCCTGACGGTGCGGAGCACGGTCAACGATTTTTCAACCTTCGGCCAGGGCGTGATCCTGGCCCTGATCCAGCTCGGCGGCCTGGGGATCATGACGATCACGACGCTCGCCACCTTCCAGATCGGAGGTCAGGCCACGCTCCGGCAGCGGGCGGTCGTCGCCGACACGCTGGGCGTCAAGTCGGGTCGCGACCTCCGCTGGGTGGGCCGGGCGGTGCTCCTGACGGTGCTCGTTTCCGAAGCCGCCGGCTTTCTGCTGCTGGTCGCCGCGGCCTGGGGAACGGCGCCGGCCGCGGAGATCGCCTGGCAGTCGTTGTTCCACTCGGTGTCGGCCTTCTGCAATGCGGGCTTCGCCCTGCACGACGCCAACCTCATGCCCGACGCGGGGAATGCCGGGATCAACCTCGCGATCTGCGGGCTGATCATCGTGGGCGGCATCGGTTTCCCGGTGATCATCGACGTCTGCCAGCGGCTCCGGCGGCCGCGGGACTGCTGGCAGCGGCTGTCGATCCAGTCCAAGCTGATGCTGATCGGCACGGCCGCGCTGCTCACCCTGGGCGCGGTCTCGTTCTGGCTGCTGGAGTGGGATCAGGCGCTGGCCGATCAGCCGCTGGAGACGCGGCTCCTGATGGGTGTGTTTCACTCCACCACCTGTCGAACGGCCGGGTTCAACACCATCGACTATGGCACGCTCGCCAGTTCCACGCTGTTCCTCACGATCATCCTGATGGCGATCGGGGCCGGTCCCTGTTCCACGGCCGGGGGCTTCAAGGTGAGCACGCTGATGACGCTGCTGGTGAGTTCGTGGTCGAGCTTCCGGGGGTTGCCGCGGGCCAACATCTTCCGCCGCACCATCCCGGCCAGCGCCGTCCGCCGGGCCACCGCCGCGGCACTCCTGTTCGGGGCCGTGGCCACGGTCGCGCTCGTGGCGCTGCTGGTGGTCGAATCCCGCAATCCCACGTCGGACCGGCCGCGGTGGTTTCTGGAGTCGTTGTTCGAGTGCATCTCGGCCCTGGGCACGGTGGGGCTGTCCACCGGCATCACGCCGCTGCTCTCCGACCCCGGCAAGATCGTGCTCATCGTGCTCATGTTCGTGGGCCGGCTCGGCCCGATCTCCGCGGCAATGGCGCTCAGCCGCCAGCGCACGCCCTACCAGCCCGAATACCCCGAGGAGGAGCCGCTCGTCGGCTGATCGACCGTGAAAGCGACCAAGCGATTCGTGATGCTCGGCATGGGCACCTTCGGCACGGCCCTGGCCCGCAAGCTGGCGGCCAACGGCTGCCAGGTGATCGGCGTCGATTCCCGCCGCGAGCGGCTCGAGGCGGTCAAGCACGAGATCCACGAGTGCGTGATCGGCGACTGCACCGACCGCGAGGTGCTGGAGCACCTGCCGCTTCGCGACGCCTCGGCGGTGTTCATCTCGCTCGGGGAGACGATCTCGCTCTCCCTGCTGGCGACGCTCCACGTCAAGGAGCTCGGCGCCCGGCAGGTGATCGTCAAGGGCGTGACCAAAGACCACGGCAAGATTCTGGAACACCTCGGCGTCGATCGTGTGGTCTTTCCGGAGGAGGAAGTGGCCCGCCAGTTGGCCGACAAGATGACCTGGCCCAACGTGCTCGACTTCCTGCCGATCGATCCCGACTACAGCGTGGCCGAAGTGGCGATGCCCGGCTCGCTCTCGGGCAAGACGCTCGCCGAGGCCAACCTGCGGACGGTGATCGGGGTGCACGTGATGGGAATCAAGGACGTGCTCACGGGCAAGTTCGAGATGTTCCCCGACGGCCGCCGCAAGCTTCTCGAAGACCACGTGCTCCTGGTCGTGGGCCGTGCCGACGAACTGCAGGCCCTCCGCGACCTGCCGTGACGGTGTGCGGCTCGGGGTCGCCCGTGCCATCTCGGCGGACACTCGCTTCGGCCCTCCAGGCCTCCGCTCGCTCGGAGGAAACCGCGCTTCGCAATCCTTGCTGCGCTCGGTTTCCTACACCGCCTCCATGGCATGGGCGACCCCTCGCGGGCCAAGGTGCACTGAGTCTGGGGCCTCTTCCTTCGCGCGACGGGAGGCCAGGGGTGGAAGCCGGAGGAGCCTGGAGATTTCGCGGAGTCGATTTCGAAGCGGAATGGAGGCGAGTGCGAAATATCCCAGCAACGGAGGCTTTCACCCCCGGCCTCCCATCCGTTGGACGCTACTGGCCGGGCGGACCCGGCGGGAGCGCGATCTCGATCTCGCCGGGTGGCGGCGGCGTCGTGGAGGGCTTCGCGGCGGCGTTGGGATCGAAGGCGGGCGTGTCGGTGCCGGTGCGGGCCACGAGATCCGAGGTCAGCGAGAGGTTCTCGCCCCCGGCCGGCCGGAGTTCCAGCTTGTTGACGCCCCAGGTGCCGCGGGTCTTCTTGCCCTCCACGACGATCAGACCGGCGGCCTTCGTACCCTTGACGTCGAACTCGAGTCGGGCGATCCCGTCGGTCTCGTTGGCCGTGCCGCGAACCGTGCGGGAGCACTCGACGGGCTTGCCGAGCAGCTCGGCGACCCGGTCGTTGGCCCGTACCTCCTGGGCTGCCTCGATCGCGAGCGGGTGATCGGCCAGCCGGCTGCAGCCGGCGGTGAGGGCGATTCCGATCAACAGGGCGGTGCGAACCATGACGGGCCTCCGTGCACGTGGGTCGTTGGGGAACCGAAAGGCGGCAGACCGGGCGGCGGTCACGAGCCCTTGGCGTCGTTGGCCCGGCACCAGGCGATCTTCTCGGCCGTCGTCGAGGGGAGCGAACCAGAGGTCGGCGCCGCCTTCGCGGCCTTCACCACCGGCTCCGGAGCCTGCTCCACGGCGGGTTCGGGCTCCGCGGCGGTCGGCTCGCTCGCCAGGGCCGCCTTTTTCGCCCGGGCTGCGGCGAGGATGTCGGCTGTGGAGAGTTTCCCGGCGGGCTTGGCCTCCGCCGGCGCGGCGGCGGCTCCGGCCGCCTTGCCGCGGGCTGCGGCGAGGATGTCGGCGGTCGACGGCCGCTTTCCGGCCGCCGGGGCCGCCTTGGCGGCCGCGGGCTTGGCGGCCGCGGCGGGCTTGGCGGCCGCCTTCGGCTTCGCTTCGACCGGCTTCGGCACGGGCTTGGGGACGATCTTCAGGGCCGCAGGGTCGATGTCGTACCAGCCGATGTTGTTGAACTGTTCGAACTCGACCAGGCAGCGGCCGTTCATGTTGACGGTCTTGACGATGCCGGTCGCCTGCGCGAACCGCGCGAGTTCCGGCGCGGGCGAGTCGATCACGACGTACTTGTCGGTCCAGTCGGACTTGAGCCGCTCGATGGCTTCGAACATGGGCGATCGCGAAAGGGGGCAAACCGGGCCTGAACGTCGAACCCCAGCCCCCGAAATGTGATCGATCGGGCGGCGGGCCGCAAGCCACTCGCCCCGTGCGGCCCGGGCAACTCACCGCGGGCGGTCACGATCCGCTTCCGGGGAGCGGCTCGAGGCCGGCCGGCCCGATCCGATACGACCAGCGGATGGTCGCCGGTGGCGGGATCGTGCGGTCGGCCGCCACCCGTTCCCGGCCGCCGTCCCCCTCATAGGTCGAGCCCAGCCAGCCCGCCGGTTCGGCGATCCGGCACGCCGCCTCGAAGAGGAGCGTGTCGGGCCGGTCGGGGCAGGCGACCACCGAGAGGGAGAAGTGCGACCGTCCCGCCAGGCCGACCCCGAGCACGGCCGGCCGGGAGCCCGCCATGACGAGCGACACCTCGACGAGCACCGGCGACGCCGGCCAGCGGGGGTCTGCACCGGCCGGGACCGCCCCTTCGATCGAACACCAGCGCCGGCCATCGGCAGCGGCCACCGCGTGTTGCCAACGGTCGCCCGACCAGGTGAAGCTCACGCTCGTCAGGCCGGCGAGGAGGCGAAGCGGTGACTTGTCGGCGGGCGTGGTCAGGTTTGCGAACCTCGCGGGCGGCGGCCCGGTGGGCCCGGGCGGGGTAGCATAGCGGGCCGCCGTCATCCGGCGGCGGCCGTGTCGGGAGCCCTCCATGGAACCGCGTCGTTCGCTCGGCTGGCCGATCCTGCTCGGGGTCGTCCTGATCAGCTCGCTCGTGGCCCTCACGGTCGGCTGGGTGCTCGTGAGCATCGCGGCGGCGCTCGGGTCGGGCAACGCGGCCTTCTACTGGGCCGTGCTCGGAGTGGGGGTGGCGCTCCTGGTGGTGGTGCTCGCCGGGGTGATCGTCTACCTCGCGCTCACCGTCAAGGCGATTGCCCTCTCCCAGCGGCAGAGCAACTTCATCGACAGCGTGACCCACGAGCTCAAGAGCCCGCTCGCCTCGCTCAAGCTCTACCTCCAGACCCTGACCCGCCGGAGCGTGCCGGCCGAGCAGCAGGCCGACTTCCATCGCTTCATGCTCCAGGACGTGGAGCGGCTCGACGGCCTCGTCGACCATCTGCTCGATGCGGCCCGCACGCTCCATCGCCGACCGAGCGCCACCGACGACGTGACCGAACTGCGGCCGCTGTTGGAGAGCGTGCGGGCCGCGGTCACACAGCGGCACGCGGTGACGGAAGACCGCGTGCGGATCGAATGTGCCCCGGGCCTCGCGGTGACGGGGCGCGAGGCCGACGTGGAGATCGTGCTCCGCAATCTCGTCGACAACGCCGTCAAGTATTCGCTTCCCGAGCCCGAGGTCGAGGTGACCGCTGCCGCCGCCGACGGCCGGGTGACGGTGCGGGTGGCCGACAACGGGCCCGGCATCCCGGTCTCCCTACGGCATGACGTGTTCAGGCGGTTCGTGCGGCTCGGCAGCGAGCTCGAGCGGAGCACCCCCGGCACGGGCCTGGGGCTCTTTCTCGTGCGGTCGCTCGTCAAGCAGCTGCGGGGCAAGGTCTCGGCCAAGGGACGGATCGGCCAGCGGGGCAGCATCTTCGAGGTGGAGTTGCCGGCCGCGGCCCAGGCTTCATAATCGGCGGCATGCAATCCGCCCTGCCGCCCGCGCCGCCGCCTGACCTCGTGCCGATCCGCCGGGTGCTCGTGAGCGTGTTCGACAAGACCGGCCTCGACCGGCTCGCCACGGCGCTGAAGGCGGCGGGCGTCGAGGTGGTGAGCACCGGCGGCACGGCCCGGGCGCTCGCGGCCCACGGTCTCGACGTCATCGACATCTCGGCGGTCACGGGCTTTCCCGAGGTGCTTGACGGCCGCGTCAAGACGCTTCACCCGCACGTGTTCGCCGGCATCCTGGCCCGGGCCGACCGGGCCGACGACCAGGCCGTGTTGGCCGAGCACGGCATCGGCCGGTTCGACGCGGTGATCGTGAACCTCTACGCCTTCGAGGCGGCGGTCGCCCGGCCCGACTGCCAGCCCCACGAGGCGATCGAGCTGATCGACATCGGCGGCCCGAGTTTGGTGCGGGCCGCCGCCAAGAACCATGCCTTCACGGCGATCGTGACCGGCCCGGACCAATACGACGACCTGATCGCGGCGCTGGCGGGTGGCGGCACCACGCTCGCCGGCCGCAAGCTGCTGGCGGCCCGGGCCTTCGAGCGGACGGCCGCCTACGACGTGGCGATCGCCCGCTGGATGGCTCGCCACGCGGGGCTCGTGGCCACGGCCGCCGGCGCGGCGGCCGCCGGGGCCGCGGGCGACGACGAGCCGCCGCTCCCCACGCGGATGTCGCTCGACCTCGAGCAGCGGCTGCCGCTCCGCTACGGCGAGAACCCGCACCAGTCGGCGGCGCTCTTCGCCCCGGTGGGCACCCACCTCGGCCTGGCCGGCCTGCGGCAGCTCGCCGGCAAGGAACTCTCCTACAACAACCTGCTCGACCTCGACGCCGCCACGCGGCTGGCCGGCCTGCTCCAGGATCCGGGCGCGGTCGTGATCAAGCACACCAATCCCTGCGGCGCCGCCTCGGCCGCCGGCGTGGCCCAGGCCGTCGCCGCGGCGATGGCCGCCGATCCGACCAGCGCCTTCGGGTCGATCGTGGCCGTCAACCGGACCTTCGACCTCGCCTGTGCCGAGGTGCTCGCGGCGCCGGGGCTGTTCGTGGAGGTGGTCGCGGCCCCGGCCTTCGAGCCGGCCGCGGTCGAGCTGCTCACGACGAAGCCCTCCTGGAAGGCCAGCGTGCGGCTGGTCGAGATGCCGGCGGGCGACCCCTGGGAGCCGACGGCGGGGCTCGAACTCCGGAGCGTCGCCGGCGCGTTCCTCGCGCAGCGGCCCGACGAGCTCTGCGACGATCCGGCCACCTGGCGGGTGGTCACGACGCTCGCGCCGCCGGCCGAGCTTACGCCGGCCCTCGACTTCGCCTTCACGATCGTGCGGCGGCTGACGAGCAACGCGATCGCGGTCTGCCGCGACACGACGCTGGTGGGCGCCGGCACCGGCCAGACGAGCCGCGTCGATGCGGTGCGCCTGGCGCTCGAGAAGGCGGGTGAGCGGGCCCGGGGGGCGGTGCTCGCCTCGGACGCGTTCTTCCCGTTTCCCGACTCGATCGACCTGATCGCGAAGGCCGGGATCGCGGCGATCGTGCAGCCGGGCGGCTCGAAGCGGGATCCCGAGGTGATCGCCGCCGCCGACGCGGCCAGGATCCCGATGGTCTTCACCTCGCGGCGGCATTTCCGCCACTAGCTTCAAGGCTTCGCGGCCATCCATGGCCCGCGAAGCCTGGCCCGCCCTCCGGCGGGCGGTCGCACCTCCGGGCTCCCGTGGTCGTGCGCGGGGTGGCGCGCGTTGTTAGATCAGACGAATCCATGCCTGGATCTGGTTGCATGGATCTGGTTGCCCCGACTGTTGACTGCGAGGGGTGTCCGGTTCCCCGGAGCCGGCCTTGATGGCAAGCGCAGGCAGGATGCCGAAGCGTGGCCAGCATGGAGCGAGTGGAGGCCAGGATGGCCGAAACGAGCGTCCGGGCGACGGGGGCCGGCCACCCCGAGCCCGCGTGACCCAGGGCGTAGGTCGGGGCGAGTACACTCGGCGCATGGCTGACATCCTCGACGAGATCGTGGTCCGGAAGCGGCGGGAGGTGGCAGTGGCCCGCGAGAGCGTGCCGCTGGCCGTGCTCGAGGCGCTGGTGCCTCACGCGCCGCCCGCGCGGGATTTCTTCGCGGCCGTCTCGGCCGGGCCGCCCATGCGGCTGATCGCGGAGTTCAAGCGGCAGAGCCCGTCGGCCGGCGAGATCCGGCCGGGGGCCACCGTCGAAGAGGTGGTGACCGCCTACGCCTCCGCCGGGGCCGCGGCGCTCTCCGTGCTCACCGACCACGCCGGCTTCGGCGGTAGCCTCGCCGACCTCGAGGCGGCGCGAGCGGCCGTGAGCCTGCCCGTGCTTCGCAAGGAGTTCGTGGTCGAGTTCTACCAGGTGGTCGAGGCGCGGGCCCACGGGGCCGACGCGGTGCTCCTGATCGCCGAATGCCTCGACGATTGTCACCTGCGAAGCCTTTATCGGTCGATTCTCGACTACGGCATGACGCCGCTGGTGGAACTGCACGACGAGGAGAACCTCTCCCGCGTGCTCGACCTCGGGGCCACGCTCGTGGGCGTCAACAACCGCAACCTGAAGACGATGACCACCGACCTGGGCCATGCGCTCCGGCTGCGGGAGCGGGTGCCCGACGAGGTGGTGCTCGTGGCCGAAAGCGGGATCAAGACCCGGGCCGACGTCGAGCGGCTCGAGGCCGCGGGGATCCAGGCCATGCTCGTGGGCGAGTCGCTCTTGAAGCAGCCCGATCCCGGAGCAGCCGCGGCGGCGTTGCTCGGCCGCTGACGCCCGGGGCATGACGTCGCGGCGAACGGCGGGGCACGACCGGGCGGCCAGCCCGGCTGCCGTCAGCGGGTCGGCCCCCAAATCTCCTCGAGTAGCGCGTGGAGCTCGGGAAAGCCCGTCTTCAGTTCGGCCCGGTTGAAGGGGGCGAAGTCATTCGCGCCGAAGTAGGCCTCGGTCATCTCGGCGAAGAACTCCTTCTGGTTGGTGAGGCCGTAGTGACGGGTTCGTGAGCCGTCGAAGAGCAGCGCGTCGTCACCCGCACCCCCGCGCTTGAACGCCTCCCCGGCGGCGACGATCCGCGGATCGTCGAAACCGAGCACCTGGTCGTGGTAGGCGTGGGCGAGTTCGTGGAGGATCACCCACGGCTGCTCGGTGACGTTGCGGCGCGTGGCGACCTGCTCGGCCCGCGGCAGGTGGACGCAGCGGGCCAGGCTCCGCGGGTAGCCATGGTTGGCGAGCCAGTCGGCGCTGGGGTGATACTGCATCGCGCCCAGGTCGCCGCAGGAGCGGTCGAGCACGATCGTGAACTCGCGGAGTCGTGCGAGCCGGTCGGCGGGCACGACGATCCGGATGTCGATGAGCTTGCCGCGGAGAAACTCGAGCGCCTCCCGGCCCAGGTCCGCGTGCTCGCCCCCCGGGAGCAGGCAGTCGTCGACGAGGATCCGGAAGCCCTCGAGCCGCTGCTCGGAGCGGGAGACGGGCTGGCCGGGGCGGGTCGCGCGACCGGCCTCCGGTTCGGCGGCGCTCGGGCCGAGGCCAGGCACGGCGGACGCGGCGAGGAGAACCGCCCGCATCAGGACGGTGCGGGCAGAGGGGCGATCGCGGCGGAAAGGGGGCATCGGTCGCTCCAGGTGAGCCGAGGATCTCAGGGGGCGGCCACGAACCGGTAGCCCGTGCCGCGAACGGAGAGGAAGTGGACGGGCTTCGAGGGATCCGCCTCGAAATACTTTCGCAGCGCGAGCATGAAGGTGTCGACCGTCCGCGTCGCCGGAGCCCTGGTGAGCCCCCAGACCTTCTCGAGCAGTTCCTTGCGGGGCACCACCTTGCCCTCGTGCTCGACGAGATATTTGAGCAGCTTCATCTCCAGACTCGTCAGCCGCACCGGCTCGCCCTGCACCCGCACCTCCCAGGTGTTGAAGTTCACCTCGGCCGTGCCGAACCGGTAGACCGCCTCGGGAGCACCGCCGCCGCCGTTGCCCGGCGGGCCGCCGCGGTCCACGCGGGTCCGGCGGGCGAGGAGGTTGCGCACCACCGAGAGCAGTTCCTCGAGGTCGAAGGGCTTCTGGAGATACACGTCGGTGCCGGCGTCGAAGCCACGGATCCGATCCTCGACGAGCGTCCGGGCGGTGAGCATCACCACGGGCACGTCGTTGGCGGCCGCGCGGATCGCCTCGCAGACGGCGTAGCCGCTCATGCCCGGCAGCATGATGTCGAGCACGACCAGATCGAACGGCGGGGCGGGCGACTCCAGCCGCTCGAGGGCCGCCTGGCCGTCACCGGCCACGCTGACGGCATGCCCCTCAGCCTCGAGGTTGAACTTGATGCCGAAGGCGAGGTGCTCTTCGTCCTCGACGACGAGGATCTGGGCCATGGGCGTGCAACGCGGGGCGACGGGGTGACGGCCCGAATCCTACCGCGCTTTTACCGCGCCACCGCCGGCCGGACGGCCTTCGCGTAGCCGCGGGCCACGAACCAGTCCCAGGCGTCCTGCACCGTGTCGTCGATCGGGCGAAACGAGTAGCCCAGCTCGTCCTGGGCCCGGCGGCAGGAGAAGTTGTGGTCGAGCATCGACATGGTGGTGGCCGCCGAGTTGACGTCTCCCTCGCGGCGGCGAAACGCCGCGGCCAGGTCGCCCACCCAGCCGGCCAGCCGCACGAAGGGCTTGGGGGCGAAGCCCAGAGGCTGCATCCGGCCCGTCACGCGGGCCATCACCCGCCAGGCGTCGAGGTAGCTCATGCCGTGGCCGCCGAGGATGTACCGCCGGCCCGCGCGGCCCTTCTCGGCGGCGGCGATGATCCCGGCCGCCACGTCGCGGACGTCGACGAAGTCGTTGCCGCCCGGCGGGGCGAACAGCCCCTTGCCCGCCGCCACCTCGAGGAGCATCCGGCCGCTCGAGGGCTTCCAGTCCCAGGGACCGAGCATGTAGACGGGATTGACGATCACCGCGTCGAGGCCGCGGTCCACCTCCGCGAGCACCGCCAGCTCGGCCTCGCGCTTCGTGACCACGTAGGGGCACTCGGGCATCACGCCCGGAGGGGTCTCCTCGTCGGCCGGGGCGCCGTCGGGTCGCAGGCCGATCGCGTCGACGCTCGAGACGTGCACCAGCCTGGCCCCGGCCCGGCGGGCGGCGCGGGCGATCCGCCGGGTGCCTTCGACGTTGATTTCCCGCATCTCGTCGCCGTGCTTCCAGCCGCAGTGCACGAAGGCGGCTGAATGAACGACGCACGACACGCCGTGCATGGCCCGCTCGAGGGCCGCCTCGTCGCCGAGCCCGCCGGCGACCCGCTCCACGGCGAGGCCCGCCAGGGCCGTGTCGCCGACGGGGCTCGTCTGGCGCACGAGCGCCCGGACGCCGACGTCGCGGGCCAACAGCTGGCGGACGACGTTGTTGCCCACGAGGCCGGTGGCCCCGGTGACGAGGCAGTCGCCGGTGATCTCGAAAAAACTTGGCGCGATCATCGGTCGGACCCAATCTCCAGGCGGCGGTGACACCGAGCCGGGCCGATCGATCCGTCGGACGTACCCGGAACTGATTGTATTTCGGATCGGGTGGCGGGGAGACTTTGACGGCACGCCTGTTCTGCCGAGGTTGACGAACAAACGGCCTCCGGCGGAAGATGCGCCAGAGACGGGAAACCGTTGAATCTCAGGGGTTTACGGC
>CAXNGP010000017.1:0-13538 GCA_964201845.1 Pirellulales bacterium | reverse complement strand
GCTCGGGGTCGGCCACGGGGTAGGCGAACACCGTCGCCCCGCCGGACCGCTCCGCGGCGGACTGGAGCCGCTCGGCGAGGCCATGGCCGTAGAAGATGTTGTCGCCGAGGACGAGCACCGACGGGCCGCCGGCCAGAAACTCGGCGCCGATCAAAAAGGCCTGCGCCAGCCCCTCGGGCCGGGGCTGGACGGCGTATTCCAGGCGGATCCCCCAGCGGCTGCCGTCCCCGAGCAACTCGCGAAACCGCGGCGTGTCGTGGGGGGTCGAGATCACGAGGATCTCGCGAATCCCCGCGAGCATCACCGCGCTCAGCGGGTAGTAGATCATCGGTTTGTCGTAGACCGGCAGGAGCTGCTTCGAGCCGGCGAGCGTCGCCGGATGCAACCGCGTGCCGCTGCCGCCGGCCAGGATGATTCCCTTGCGTGCGGTCATGGGTGGTGTGGGCGACGAGGTGTCAACCGGCCGTCGCCGCGAGCGCGGCGACGGTGGCGATCACGTCATCTTGCCAATTCGCAAGCGTGTCGGCGAGGGCCGATTCGAGTTTCGCGGTGCAGAGGAGCGAATTGGCGGGGCGGCGGGCCGCCGTCGGATAGTCGGCCGTCGCCAGCGGCCGCACCGCTTCCGGGGGGGCCCGGAGCGGCAACCCGTGCGCCCGGGCCGCCTCGAGGATCGCCTGCGCGTAGCCGTGCCAGGTGACGGCGCCCCGGGGCGCCAGGTGGTAGAGGCCGTGGGCGGGCGGCGCGTCGGCCAGCCGCACGAGGAACCGCGCCGTCACCTCGGCCACGAGCGCCGCCGAGGTGGGTGCTCCGGTCTGGTCGGCGACCACCGCCAACTCCTCCCGCTCGCCGGCCAGCCGGAGGATCGTCCGCAGGAAGTTGGACCCGTGGGGGGCGTAGACCCAGCTCGTCCGGAAGATCCAGTGGCGGCAACCGGCCGCGGCGATCGCCCGCTCGCCCGCCAGCTTGGTGGTGCCATAGACCGAGAGCGGCCGCGGCTCGTCGGTCTCGGTGCGGCAGCCCGGCGCCAGGCCGTCGAAGACGTAGTCGGTGGAGTAGTGGACGAGCACCGCATCCTGCCGGGCGGCCTCGGCGGCGATCGCAGCCACGGCCGTGGCGTTGACCAGTTCCGCCCGATCGGGCTCGCTCTCGGCCCGGTCCACGGCGGTGTAGGCCGCCGCGTTGACGATTCCCGCGGGCCGCTCGCGAGCGAGCAGGGCCACCACCTCCTCGGGCCGCTCCAGATCCGCCACCGTGCGGTCGCAGGCCACGACCTCGCCCAGCGCCGGCAGGACCCGCATCAGCTCACGGCCCACCTGGCCGGTCGCCCCCAGGAGCACGATCTTCATGCGGCCACGTCCGGTGGGGGATCGGGCCGGCGGTAGTCGCCGCGGCTGAAGTACTTCTCCAGCCAGACGTAGGCCACGATGAAGAAGTAGCGGCTGCCCATCTCGCGGATCTTGAGTTTGGCCATCCCGGTGCGGCGGTTCCGCCAGATGATCGGGATCACCGTCCAGCTGTAGCCGCGGACGATCGCCTTCAAGGGCAGCTCGACCGTGATGTTGAAGTGGGGTGCGAGGATCGGCAGGCAGCCCTCGATCACCTCGCGGCGGTAGGCCTTGAAGGCGTTGGTGGTGTCGTTGAGCCGGATCCGGAACAGCACCTTCACGAACCAGTTGGCCAGCCGGTTGAAGAACAGCTTCACGCGGGGGTAGTCGATCACGCCGCCCCCCTTCATGAACCGGCTGCCGAACACGCAGTCCCAGCCCTCCCCCAGCTTCTGCCAGTAGCGGACGACATCGCGGGCGTCGTCGCTCTCGTCGGCCATCATGATCACGACGGCGTCGCCGGTGAACGCGGCCAGCCCCCGCTGGATCGCCCGCCCGAACCCGTGCGGCCCGGGATTCTGCACCGGGGCGAGCTCCGGGATCCGCCCGGCCGTCTGCTCGAGCAGCCGCCAGGTCGAGTCGGTCGAGCCGTCGTCCACCACCACGATCTCGTGGGGAATCCCCTGCATCCGCAGTTCGAGGTGGAGGTGCTCGACCGTGGAGACGATGCAGCCCTCCTCGTCGCGGGCCGGGATGACCACGGAGAGTCTGTGGAGCGCACGGGTCGGCGGGGCGGCTGGCTCCCGCGCCGTCATCGGCCCGCCGGCACCGGCCCGCTCAGCCGCCACAGCGGTCAAGCCAGTCGGGATGTCGCTGGGCATGGTCGGCGATCTCCTCGAAGATGCTCGGCGCGGTGCGGAGGGGCTGCCAGCCGTGCCGCGCGGTCGCGGTCGCGTGGTCGAGCACGACCCACGGCAGGTCGTAGGGGCGGGACTCCCCGCTGGCGGCGACATCATGCGGTCCGAACCGCTCGGCGCACCAGCCCGAAAGCTCGGCCAGGCTCGTCGCACTCGCGGCGCCGCCGGAGGCGTGGACGAGTTCGGGAGCGCCGCCCCGCGCCGCGGCCATCTGGCGGAGCACCAGGTCGGCCAGGTCGTCGGGATGCAGGCAGTCGCGGACCTGGAGCCCCCGCCCGCCGAAGCCGATGAAGGTGAGCGGCTTCCGGGCCGCCCAGCGGTGGATCCACCAGGAAAAAATCCCCTGATCCGCCCGGCCGAACTGGCCCGCCCCGGCCATCACACCACAGCGGTCGATCACCAGCGGCGTGCCGGCGGCATGGGCGTATTCGAACGCCAGCGTCTCGCCGGCGAGTTTCGTGGCGCCGTAGAGCGAGACGGGGGCGGCCGTCGAAAAGGATTCGCCGATCCCGGCGGGCGACAGCCCCGCGGGCAACGGCCGGGCGGCATCGACCGCGAACGCCCGCTCGCCACCGCGGCCGGCTCGCTCGACCAGCGGCACCGTCGCGAGCGCCGGAATCGAATACACGCGGCTCGTGCTCAGGAGCACGAGGCCCGCCTGCCAGCCCGCCGCGGCCTCGAGCAGGTTCGCGGTGCCCGTGAGGTTGTGATCCACGAGCTGGCGGCGGCCCGTCTGCCCGCCGGACGCCGTGCCCGCCAACACGCTCGGCTCGGCGGCTGCGTCGATCACCCAGTCGAACGGCCCCAAGGCGTCGATGTCACCGGCCACGCGGACGTCACCGTGGACCACCCGCACGCCGCGGGCCTCGAGTTCGGCCACGTTCGTCTCGGAGCCGCGGCGGCGAAGGCTGTCGAGGACGGTCAGCTCGAGGCCCGCGCGGCCCTCGAGAAACCGGCGACAGAGCGCCGCCCCCACGAACCCGCAGCCGCCGGTGACGAGGATCTTCATGGCAGGTCGTCAGGTCGCCTGCGGACGGCGTTCATGGGCCGCGACGATCTGGTCGAAGGTCTCGCTGAGCGAGATCTCCGGTCGCCAGCCCGGGTAGTCGGCCTGCATCCGCCGCAGGTCCGAGTAGTAGCAGATGTGGTCACCGGCCCGAGCCCGCTCGTCGTAGACCCAGTCCATCGGCTTGCCCGTCCGGGCCGCCACCAGCTCGAAGGCCTCGAGAATCGAGCAACTGTTCGCCTTGCCGCCGCCGATGTTGTAGACGGCCGCCGGCCGCGGAGCGGCGATGAACCGCCCGATGAAGGCGGCCACGTCGGCGGCGTGGATGTTGTCGCGGACCTGCTTGCCCTGGTAGCCGAACACGGTGTAGCGCCGGCCCTCGAGGTTGCACTTCACGAGGTAGCTCAGGAAGCCGTGCAGCTCCACGCCCGAGTGGGCAGGGCCCGTGAGGCAGCCGCCCCGCAGGCAGCAGGTGGGCATCCCGAAGTAGCGGCCGTATTCCTGCACCATCACGTCGGCGGCCACCTTCGACGCCCCGAACAGCGAGTGCTTGCTCTGGTCGATGCGGAAGGATTCCGGGATCCCGTGGGCAAAAGTCTCGTCGGCGTAGTCCCAGCGGGTCGCGAGCTCGACGAGCGAAATCTCGTTGGGCGCGTCGCCGTAGACCTTGTTGGTGCTCATGTGCACGAACGGGCTCTCCGGGCAGGCCCGCCGGGCGGCCTCCAGGAGATTGAGCGTGCCGACGGCGTTGGTGTCGAAGTCGTCGAAGGGGATCGCCGCGGCCCGGTCGTGGGAAGGCTGGGCGGCCGTGTGGACGATCGCGGCGGGCTTCACCTCGGCCACGAGCGCGAGCACCCCCGCGCGGTCCCGGATGTCGAGCTCGTGATGGCGGAAGCGCGCGAGCGTGGCGGCGAGCCGCTGCTGGTTCCAGCGGGTGTCGCCGGCGGGCCCGAAGAACACCGCCCGCTGGTTGTTGTCGACGCCGTGCACCTCCCAGCCGAGGGCGTCGAAGTGGCTCGCCACCTCGCTGCCGATCAGGCCCGAGGAGCCGGTCACGAGAAGCTTCCGGGTGTCGTTCATGCCCGTCCCTGCTCCGTGCCCGCGTACTGCCGGTCGATCCAGTCGCGGTAGGCGCCGCTGGTCACGTCGGCCACCCAGGCGGCGTGGTCGAGGTACCAGCGGACGGTCTTCCGCAGGCCCGTCTCGAACGACTCACTCGGCCGCCAGCCGAGTTCACCGCTGATCTTGGCGTGGTCGATCGCGTAGCGGCGGTCGTGGCCCGGCCGGTCGGCCACGAACGTGATCTGGGTCGCGTAGGGCTTCCCGTCGGCCCGCGGCTGCTCCTCGTCGAGGATCCGGCAGAGCATCGTGACGACGTCGAGGTTCGCCATTTCGCTCGAGCCGCCGACGTTGTAGACCTCGCCGGGGCGGCCCGCCTCGAGCACCCGGCGGATGGCCGTGCAATGGTCGCCCACGTAGAGCCAGTCGCGGACCTGCCGACCGTCGCCGTAGATCGGCAGGGGCTCCCCCGCCACCGCCCGGTGGATGCACAGTGTGATCATCTTCTCGGGAAACTGCCAGGGTCCGTAGTTGTTGGAGCAGTTCGTGGTCACGACCGGCAGGCCGAAGGTGTGGTGGTGGCCGCGGACGAGATGGTCGCTGGCCGCCTTGGTCGCGGCGTAGGGACTGTTGGGCCGGTACGGGGTCGTTTCGGAGAAGGGCGGGTCGGCGGCCGAGAGCGTGCCGTAGACCTCGTCGGTCGAGACGTGGAGAAACCGAAACGTCTCCCGCTCGGCCGGCCCGAGCGCCGACCAATGGCCGCGGGCCGCCTCCAGGAGCCGGAAGGTCCCGACCACGTTGGTCGAGACAAAATCCTCGGGGCCGTGGATCGAGCGATCCACGTGGCTCTCGGCGGCGAAGTGGACGAGCGCCCGCGGGCGGTGCTCGGCCAGGAGCCGCGGCACGAGTTCGCGGTCGGCGATGTCGCCCCGCACGAACCTGTGCCGCGGGTCATCGGCCAGGCTCGCGAGGTTGGCCAGGTTGCCGGCGTAGGTGAGCTTGTCGAGGTTCACGACCGGCTCGTCGGTGGCGGCGAGCCAGTCGAGCACGAAGTTACTGCCGATGAAGCCGGCGCCGCCGGTGACGAGGATCATGGATGCGGTCTACTGCAAAGGACAGGCTGAAGCCGGGCTCAAAAGCCCAGGAAAGAACTGTGGAGTCTCGCCAGGAGGGCCGGGGTTGCCCATGCCATCTCGCCGGCCGTTCGCTTCGGCCATCCTGGCCTCCCGCTCACTCGGAGGAAACCTCGCTCCGCCTTCCCGGCTGCGCTCGGTTTCCTACGCCGCTCGATTGGCATGGGCAACCCCTCATGTCGATGAATTTGCCGGCAGAAAGCCTTGTAGGATACTCGCTCGGAAGCCGCTCCGCAGCGGGAAATCACGGGGTATGCTTTCTTTGCTCTCGTCTTACCCGCTGATTTTCCTCTCATGCTCGATCCTTCCGCCACACGGCTGTCGCTCGTCCGCAGCCTGCGATTCTGCGCCGGCCACCGCCTGCTCGGCCACGAGGGCCGCTGCGCCTTCCTCCATGGCCACAACTACCGGGTCGAGGTCGAGGTCGAGGCCCTCGGCGGGGGCACCGAGGTGGACGAGGTCGGCCGGGTGGTGGACTTTTCGCTGATCAAGCGGCGGCTGCTCGGCTGGCTCGACGCCCAGTGGGACCACACCTTCATCCTCTGGGAGAAGGACGCGACCGCCCTGGCCGCCGTCAAGCTGGCCGAGCCCACGAAGTACTTCCTCCTGCCCTGGAACCCGACGGCCGAGAACATGGCCCGGTATCTCCTCGAGGTCGTGGCCCCGCACGTGCTCGAGGATCTCGGCGTCGTGGCCCGCCGGGTGGCCGTGTGGGAGACCGACGAGGCCTGCGCGATCGCGACGCTGGCCGGCGCCGCCGGCGAGCCCGCGCTCGAACTGGGCTCCGCGATCACCGTGGACTCGCGATCATGAGCGACCCGCATCCGACCGGAGCCTTTCCCGCGACCCGCCTGCGGCGGCTGCGGCGGCATGAGTGGCTGAGGCGGGCCGTCGCCGAGACGGTGCTCACGCCGGCCGATCTGGTGTGGCCGATCTTCGTGCACGACCACGAGGCCGCCTTCCCCGTGCCGAGCATGCCGGGCGTCGAGCGGCTGCCGGTGGAGGGCGTCGTGCGGGCGGCGGAGGAGGCGCTTCACCTCGGCATCCCCGCGGTTGCGATCTTCCCCGTGGTCGAACCGAGCCTGAAGACCGACGACGGCGGCCATGCCCTCGATCCCGACAACCTCGCCTGCCGGACGGTGCGGGCGGTCCGCCGGCGGTTCGGCGACGCGCTGGGGCTGATCTGCGACGTGGCCCTCGACCCCTACACGACGCACGGCCACGACGGCCTGCTGCGGGACGGCCAGATCGTGAACGACGAGACGGTGGCGGTGCTCTGCCGGCAGGCGGTCGTGCTCGCCGAAGCGGGCTGCCACGTGGTGGCCCCCTCCGACATGATGGACGGCCGGGTGGGGGCGATCCGCGAGGCGCTCGACGAGGCAGGGCGGGAGCACGTGTGCATCCTCTCCTACGCCGCCAAATACGCCTCGGCCTTCTACGGCCCCTTCCGCGACGCGGTGGGCAGCGCCGCGGCGCTGGGCACGGCGGCGAAGCACGGCCTGGCCGACAAGAAGACCTATCAAATGAACCCGGCCAACGCCGCCGAGGCCCTCCGCGAGGTGGCCCTCGACATCGCCGAGGGGGCCGACATGGTGATGGTCAAGCCCGCCGGCACCGCGCTCGACGTGATCCACCGCGTCAAGACCGGCTTCGGCGTCCCCACCTTCGCCTACCAGGTGAGCGGCGAGTACGCGATGATCAAGGCCGCGGCCGACAACGGCTGGCTCGACGGCCCGAAGGCGGCCCTCGAGAGCCTGCTGGTGATCAAGCGGGCCGGGGCCGATTGTGTCCTCACCTACTTCGCACCCGAGGTCGCCCGCGGGCTGGCCGGCGGCTGAACGCCGACGCACCGCGGAGATGGGCTGCGTAGCGCCCCCCGGATGTGCTGCGGAATACAAGGCCCCCGGCGCGAGCCGGGGGGATACCGCAGGCCATGCCGGAGGGCGTTGGGCGCGCTGCGTGCGCGCGTGGCAGGCGTCATCCCCCTTGCTCACGCAAGGGGGCTTCTATGCGCCCTTGGGCCGGAAGGTGACGAGCCGCTCGGGATTCGTCTCCAGCCGCGGCGGGTCGGCGACGCCCGTGTGGATCAGGTCGACGCAGTAGGGAATTGCGGGAAAGACCGCGTCGAGACACTCGCGGATGCTCTTGGGCCGGCCGGGGAGATTGACGACGAGCGCCCGCCCGCAGACGCCCGCCGTCTGCCGGGAGAGGATCGCGGTCGGCACATACTTCAGTGACACCTGCCGCATCAGCTCGCCGAATCCGGGCAGCAGCTTCGTGCAGGCCTGCTCGGTGGCCTCGGGGGTGACATCGCGCGGGGCGGGCCCGGTGCCGCCGGTGGTCACGACCAGGCAGCAGCCGGCGGCTGCCAGTTCGCGGATCGCGGTCGTGATCGTCTCGAGTTCATCGGGTACGACCCGCTCGCGGGCCTCCCAGGGATTGCTGAGCACCTCCACGAGATAGCTGTGGATCGCCGGGCCGCCCTCGTCGGCATACTCGCCGCGGCTGGCGCGATCAGAGACGGTGAGGATGCCGATCAGAGCGGGCTGCATGGCCGGGTCACTCCTGCGTGCGGTCGTGGTTCCAGGCAAACAGCCGAATCCGGTTGCCGTCAGGGTCGGTGACGACGAACTCCCGAAACCCCTCGGGGTTGGCGGTCGGCTCAGGCGCCGCGCATCCCGCGGCCAGCAGCCGCGCCCGTGCCGCCTCCAGGTCCGCCACCTCGAAGGCCAGACTCCACCGGCTGCCCGGGGGCATCGCATCATCGCGGCCCAGGATCGCCAGCCGCGCGGAGCCGGCCGCCAGCAGCGCGTAGCGGTCGTCGATCACCCGCAGGAGCACCTCGAGGCCGAGCGCGTCGCGGTACCAGACCACGAGCGACTCCCACCGCGACGAGCGAATCTCGACGGCAAACAGCGCCGGCTGGTGTGGGTTCATCGTGGGCACGTGTGCAAAGATTAGCGAAAGGGGCAGTCCCAATCCTGTTCGGCACGGGGGATGCGTCCATACAAGCCCCCGGCGCGAGCCGGGGGATGCGAGCCCCGCAGCGGCTTGCCGCCGCGACGACGCTCAGGCGGGCCTGCGGCCCGCATCCCCGGGCTTGCGCCCGGGGCTTCCATGGGTTTCCGATCAGCGCGGACGTTGACTGCCATCGCCGTACTGAACCGAAGGGGGACAGTCCCCGGGGAGCTTGCGGGTCCACGCAAGAAACGTTCCTGTCTTGTGCAGATCTGGGTACGCTGTTCGCTTCTGAAGAGCCTCTATACCTTTCCTCCGCTGTGCCTCTCATCATGCCCGATCCCGCCGATTCCCTGCCCCCGCCATCGTCCGATACGCCCCACGGCACCGCCGCGCAACTGGAGAAGGCCCGCCGCGACAAGCTCGCCAAGCTCGCGGCGCTCGGCGTCGATCCCTGGGGGCAGCGGTTCGACGACGTCGTGGCGATCGCCGACGTACGGGTGACGGGCGAGGGCGTTGCCAAGGAGGCCGAGGACGGGCCGACGGTGCGCGTGGCCGGGCGGATCATGCTCCAGCGGAGCGCGGGGAGCCTCGTGTTCCTCTCGCTCGCCGACCGCACCGGGCGGATTCAGATCATGCTCGGCAAGAAGCAGGTGGGGCCCGAGGGCTGGAACGTCGTGAGCTGCCTCGACCTCGGGGATCTCGTGGGCGTCGACGGCCGGCTCGGCTGGTCGAAGACCGGCGAGCTGACGGTCTTCGCCAGCGGCGTCACGTTCCTCGCCAAGAGCATCGAGACGCCCCCCGACAAGTTCCACGGCCTGGTCGACACCGAGCTCCGCCAGCGGATGCGGTATCTCGACCTGATCCATGGCGAGGGGGTGCGGGAGCGGTTCGTGGCGAGGAGTCGGATCATCGAGGTGGTGCGGCGGGTGCTCGCGGAGCGGCGCTACCTCGAGATCGAGGGGCCGACGCTCCAGGACAGCGCCGGTGGCGCCGCGGCCCGGCCGTTCAAGACCCACCACAACGCCCTCGACATGCCGCTGGTGCTCCGGATCGCGCTGGAGCTGCATCTCAAGAGGCTGCTCGTCGGCGGCCTGGAGCGGGTCTTCGAACTCGGCCGCGTCTATCGCAACGAGGGCGTGAGTCCGCGGCACAATCCCGAGTTCACGATGCTCGAGGCCTACGAGGCCTACGGCGACTATTCCAGCATGATGGATCTCACCGAGGCGATCATCGTGGAGGCGGCGAAGGTCGCCGGCACGCCCACGCGGTTCGAGTGGATGGGGCACACGGTCGATCTCACGCCGCCGTTCCGCCGCGCGAAGTACGACGACCTGCTCCGCGAGGTGACCGGCTGCGATCCCGCCGCTCCGGCGAGCGTGGCTGCGGCCGCCGCCAAGGTCGGGATCGAGACGGCCGGGCGGCACCCCGACGTGATCAAGAGCGACCTGTTCGAGGCCACGGTCGAGGACTCTTTGGCCGGGCCTGTGTTCGTGATCGACTATCCCGCCGCCATCTGCCCGCTCACGAAACGGAAGGCGGGAGCGCCGGACGTGGCTGAGCGGTTCGAGCTCTACGTCGCCGGCATGGAGCTGGCCAACGCCTACACCGAACTCAACGATCCCGACCTCCAGGAGGAGCTGTTTCGCACGCAGCTGGCTGGCCTGGCGGCCGAGGAGTCGATGGCCCGGATGGACACCGACTTCATCCGCGCGCTCAGGCACGGCATGCCGCCGGCCGGAGGCCTCGGAATCGGGATCGACCGGCTGGTGATGTTCCTCACCGGCGCCCCGAGCATTCGCGACGTGATCCTGTTCCCGATCCACCGCCCCAAGGCGGAGTGACCGGCTCAGGCGGCTGCGGGCACGACCGGCTCGGCGGGCTGCGGCTCGCCGTGCGTCTCGTGAAACTCGCTCGTCCCGTCGCAGTGCGGCTCGCCGTACGTGTCGTGCATCCCGGCGACGGCGGCGAGGTATTCGGCGAAGTGCGGATCCATGATGAAGCCCTCCTTGGCTTGTGGGGATACCGGAACTTACCCTGATACGTAACCGGCCGGGTGATGGTTCGGGGCGTCGATGGTGCAGGCTCGGGGTCGCCCATGCCATCTCGCCGGACGCTCCCTCCGGGCATCCTGCCCTCCGGTCGCTCGATGGAAACCGCCCTCCGCCATCCTGGCTACGGTCGGTTTCCAACGCCGCTCGATTGGCATGGGCGACCCCTTGCGCGGGATCTTGTGTGGCCGATAAAAGCCCCCCGGCGCGAGCCGGGGGGATGCCGCGATCCATACCGGAGGACGTCGCGATTCGGCGTTTGGGAACGGCAGGCGTCATCCCCCGTGCTTGCGCACGGGGGCTTTTATTGCTCCTAGCTTCCGGCAGGCGGTGAGGTAGACAAGCTGGGGAAGCGGGCGTTTTTGGGCTTTTTCCGTGAGCCAGCCGCTGCTACCGTTCCGCCCCCGCCGTCCTCGGCCCGCTCCGGTCAGGCTCCGCCCCGCATGTACAAGCTCCTGCTCTGCTGGCGCTACCTTCGCACGCGATGGATCGCGCTGGCGAGCGTGATCAGCGTGACCCTCGGCGTGGCGACGATGATCGTCGTCAACGCGGTGATGGCCGGCTTCTCGCACGAGATGCAGACCCGGATTCACGGAATCCTCTCGGATCTGGTGTTTGAGAGCCACTCGCTCTCCGGCTTTCAGGATCCCGACTGGCACATGGAGGAGATCCGCCGGGCGGGCGGCGACCAGATCGTCGGGATGACGCCCACGGTGGCCGTGCCGGCGATGCTCAACTTCCAGGTTCGCGGCCAGTGGATCACGCGGCAGGTGATGCTGATCGGCATCGACGAGGCGACCCACGCGAGCGTCAGCGACTTCGGCCGCTACCTGCAGCATCCGGCCAACCGCGAGCAGCTTTCCTTCGGCCTCCGCGAGGGTGGCTACGACACCGTCGACAGCCAGGCCGGCGGCAGCGAGCCGACGCGTCCGGCCCTCGAGGGCGCGGGCTGGCCACACCGCCGGATGCGGGTGGAGCGGGAGCGGGTCTGGCGGGAGAAGCTCGAGGCCGAGCGGGCGGGGGCCGGCGCGGCAACCGTCGATCCGTCACCAGGGTCCGGCAATCCCGTGCGGCCGGTCGATCAGCAGGTCGACGCGGTGCTCGCCGCGACGGCCGGCACCGAGCCCGCGCCGGACGCCGCGGCACCAAAACCCGCCGATCCCTTCCGCAAGGCCAGGCCCGAGGAGGGCACCGCGATGGATCCGGCCAAGGAGCAGTTCACCGGAGTCGTGCCGGGCATCGGCCTGGCGAGCTTTCGCGATTCCAACGGTGTGGACCGGTTCCTGGTGCTCCCCGGCGACGACGTGAAGGTCACCTTCCCCACCGCCGGCACGCCCCCCAAGGCGGTCAGCGACACCTTCACGGTCGTCGACTTCTACGAGAGCAAGATGAGTGAATACGACTCGAACTTCGTGTTCGTGCCGATCGCGGCCCTGCAGCGGATGCGGGGGATGATCGACCCGCAGTCGGGCCTGGCGAGCGTCAACTCGATCCAGATCAAGCTCAAGGACGGGGCCGACCTCGACCAGGTGCGCGACCGGTTGCGGAAGGCGTTTCCCGCCGACCTCTACGCGGTGGCCACCTGGAAGGACAAGCAGGGGCCGCTCCTGGCCGCCGTCGACATGGAGATGGCGGTGCTCAACATCCTCCTGTTCCTGATCATCGCGGTGGCCGGGTTCGGGATCCTGGCGATCTTCTTCATGATCGTGGTGGAGAAGACCCGCGACATCGGGATCCTCAAGTCGCTCGGGGCGCGGGCCGCGGGCATCGCCGGCATCTTCCTGGGCTACGGGTTGTTCCTGGGGATCGTGGGGGCGGGGGCGGGGCTGGCGCTCGGCCTGGCGATCGCGCTCAACATCAACACCATCCGCGCGGGCGTGGAGTGGTGCACGGGCCAGCGGGTCTTCGACCCCTCGATCTACTACTTCTTCAAGATTCCCACGATCGTCGATCCGGCGACGATCGCCTGGATCGTGGCCGGGGCGATCGGCATCGCCGTGGCGTCGAGCGTGCTTCCCGCGCTGCGGGCGGCCCGGCTCCAGCCGGTGGAGGCCCTGCGGCATGAGTAGCGCCACGCTCGACCGGCCCGTGTCGGCCACCGCCCCGTCGGCTGCGGCGAGCCTGCTCGCCGTCCGCGCGTTGCGGAAGCGGTATCGCTCGGGCGACAAGCTGCTCGAGGTGCTCCGCGGCGTCGACTTCGATCTGGCGCCGGGCGAGTTCGTCTCGGTGATCGGCCAGAGCGGCTCCGGGAAAAGCACGCTCTTGCACCTGATGGGCCTGCTCGACGGGGCCGACTCTGGGAACGTGCATCTCGCCGGCCGGCGGGTCGACGACCTGCCGGGCCGCGAGCGGGACCGGCTCAGGAACGCCGACATCGGGATGGTGTTCCAGGCCTACCACCTCCTGCCGGAACTCACGGCGCTCGAAAACGTGCTCGCGCCGCTCCTGGTGCGGCACGGCGTGTGGGCCTGGTTCCGCGAGCGGGGCGAGGCCCGGCGGCGGGCGACCGACCTCCTCACCCGGTTCGGCCTCGGCGAGCGGCTCCACCACAAGCCGCGGCAGCTCTCCGGCGGCGAGATGCAGCGGGTGGCCATCGCCCGGGCGCTCGTGGGCGGCCCGAGGCTGCTTTTGGCCGACGAGCCGACGGGCAATCTCGACGCCGAAAGCGGGGCCGGGATCCTCGACGTGCTCACCGCGTTGAACCGCTCCGAGGGGCTTTCTATAGTGCTCGTGACCCACGACGCCTCGATCGCCAGGCGGGCCGATCGGATCGTGAGGCTCGTGGCCGGCCGCGTCGAGACGGCCTGACGCCACCGGCCGGTGGGCCCGATTCCAGCCTCCTCGGGTGCCCCGATGCCGCGGATGATCTTCATGAACGACTCGCTCGTGCCGGAGCACGAGGCGAAGGTCAGCGTCTTCGACCACGGCCTCCTCTATGGCGACGGCGTGTTCGAGGGGCTGCGGAGCTACGCCGGGAAGGTGTTCCGGCTCGACGCCCACCTCGATCGGCTCGAGGCCAGCGCCCGGGCGATCTGCCTGGAGATCCCGATCGCCAAGCCGGCCCTGGCCAAGGCCGTGGTCGACACGCT